>NZ_JBFAMX010000025.1:0-45390 GCF_040659615.1 Nonomuraea sp. NPDC049784 | reverse complement strand
GGGACCCGGTCGTTGCTCTCCGGGGCGGGCTCGCCCCCGGATCCGCCCGACGACACGCCGCCGTCGAGGATCCCCGCGGCCTGCCGGGCCAGCCGGATCTCCCGCTCCAGGAACCGGTCATTGAGGACGACGTTGCCGCCCGTCTGGCCGTCCTTGTCCACCGACAAGGTGATCTGCCGCAGCCGAAGCGACTCCATGACCCCGCCATCGCCCGGCGCGAGCAGATAGTCCCCCGGCTGGTAGTGCTGCAACGGCAGCCACCGCGCCGCGTCGAACATCAGCCCGCGGGTCACCTGCACCCGCTCCCGGGCGACCCGCTCCAACGCGTTCTGCCCCAGCAGCCTCGCCGTACCCTGGTCCGTAACACCGCTCTGCGACTGGTAGGTCTCCCACCGCCCCCACGGCGCGACGGCGCTGGGGTTGGTCACCTCCACCGACAGGCCGGCCTCGCCGCCGATCAGAATGGCCGACACGGCGTCCTCAAGCGTGCCCGTGTCCGGAGCTTCGGTGATGTCGCGGCCGAGCCGCAGATCCACCGGCGACGCACCGGAGGCCCGGTCAGCGCCGAGTACCGTGTCCGGGTTGAACGCCTGCAGCGTGCGGCCCTGCATCCGCCAGTCGATGACGCCCTGCTCACCCAGATTGATCAGGACGGCGAGCAGATCCTTACCGGGCTCGATCGACAGCGTCAGCGTCTTGGACCACGGGTCGCCCGCGCTGTCGTGGCTGGTCGAGAAGTCGAAGCCCAGGCCGGGCAACGCGCCGCGCGCCTTCCCCTCCTGGATGAACGTCGCAAGGATCGCGCCCGCGCTGACCGCGCCGAACTGGCGCTTGCCGTCCACCATCTCGCCGTTGGGGTACAGCACGACCTTCCGCAGCATCCAAGCCCAGCCAGGCAGGTCGTACGACCGTGAGGTGCGGAGCGTGCTGTCCCCGCTCCGCTTGATCCGGAGGAACCTCGCGTTCGGCGGCTCGACCCAGCCGCCACCGGCGGCCGCGTACTCCACCGCGACCTCGCAGTGCCCTGCGATCAGGTTCGCGTTCAGCCCGCCGTCCGGGTAGATCACCGTGAGGCCCGGCACGTCGTTCAGCGGCAGGCCGACCTCGAAACCGAGGTGCTGAGGCAGCACACCCAGACGCGGCCCGTTCGGGGCGTACGTCACCAGCCGGAGCGCGAACTTGGCGGGCTTACCCGGGACGATCACCTGCACCGTTGGTCCCCCTCAGTTCGTTGATCTCGTCGTGCAGCTGGTCCACCGCCGCCGACAGCACGGCGTTGTCGTAGGCCAGCTCATCGATGCGGCGTAGCAGCGCGGCGATGATGCGGCCGGGCTCGACGACCAGGTGCTGCATCACGTCCCCGCCTTCAGGAGCGCACGCTGATGCTCAAGCCGGGCGGCCGCGGACTTCACCGGGTCGATTCGCGTGTGCGAGCGCAGCGGGGCGAGCACGTCGGCGGCCGCGCGGGCGGCCGCTATACGTCCCTTCGGTACGGCTGTCGCGACCGTCGCATGGTCGCGTTTGCACTGCTCGACCCGCTCCAGCACCGCGGCGCGGGCCTGCTCGCCGCTGAGCTGCCACGGGTTGGTCTCGGCAAGGTTTGGCTCGTAGATCGGGTGGACGGCGCGGTGCATCAGCACGTCGATCGCCTCATCCGTCGAGGTCAGTCCGCACGCCACGGCGGTGGACTCGATCGCCATCTTCGGCAGGAACACCGCCACGGTGACCCCATCACCCGGTCGGGTCAGCGTGATCTCCCACGCCTCGACCTGCCCGGAGTCGTCGGCGGTGTCGGTCACTTCCGTGACCTGCCAGTCGTCTGGCATGGGGTCACCTCCAGGCCCATACGTGGAACGTCCGAGCTGGCGGGCTCGAACCCGCCGCCGGGTCGTGAAAAAAGGCGTCGCTGTTGGTTCGGGACCACAGCATCATCGTGTTGACCTGCTCGGCCGTGAACACGATCTTCGGCACCGTAGGGAAGGAGTAGCCAAGCACCACCTGGTAGTAGCTGGCGCCCTTCGACACCGTGACCGAAATCATGATCAAACCCGAGTCGCTCCCGTACTGCCACGTGCCCTGATGAAACGTCCCGGACGGGGCGAACACGAGGGCCTGGTCCTGCTGCGTCGGATGTATCCACCCGATCGACGCCTGATTCTCCACCGCCGACACCGCGCCGCCGCGCTGCTCACCATTCGACGGGTTCAGGATCGCCGCCTGCCAGAAGCCGGCCGCGTGCGTCAGTCGGCACATCGCGGTGTTGCCCTGGTTGGTGCCCGACTCCATGACCAGCGTCGCCTCACCCGTGAAGCGGGAACCGTCGCTGTAGATCCGCGACTGGTTGATCCCACTACCCGGGATGAACCGGATCTCCGGGTTGGTCGCGCCCGCCGGGTTGACCACGACCCGCGCCCCAGTCACACCCGACGCGAACTGCCCCACGATGGACACCGCGCCGGACGCCGCGGCGATGCTGACCGTCTGCTGTCCGCTCCCGTTGAACGCCACCAGGCCGGTCGAGTTGAGCTCGACCCGCGCCCCGGACGCGCTGCCCGCGACGACCCGCGTGGACAGCGTCAGCACCGCGGCGAGCTTGTCGGCTACCACCGCGCCGGCCGTGATGTGCTCGGCCTCAATCGCCCCGGCGGCCAGCTTGTCGGCGGTGACGGCGTTGGCCACGAGCGCGCCCGTCGTGATCGACTCGTTCGCGGCGTCGCCGGTCACCAGCTGCACCGCGGCGATCGTCGCCAACGTGGACGGGGACGACTCGTTGCCCGACCGGTCGCGGGCGGTGAACCGGAACTGCCGGTCCGCGTCGTACGGGAGGCCCGGCACGAGCAGCGACCCGGCCTCGCCCAGGACACCGATCTCCGACCAGCCGGGCGCGAGCGGGTCCTGCATCCACACCCGGACGTGCAGGAAGTCGGACGGCATCGGCACCGAGCCGACGCCGTGTCCGTCCCAGGTGACCCGGACCACGCCGAGCCGCGTCGAGAGCTGGGGCGCGGTCGGCACGGGCGGCGCGTCGGTGTCGTCAGGGATCGTCACCGCTACCTGACTGGAGAACGGGCCCGCCTTGCCGAGGTTGACCGCCCGCACCTTGAAGGCGTACGACTCGCCGATGACGAGCGGCGAGTACGTCGCCGTAGTGTCGTCGGCTTCGGTGGAGGCGACGAGGAACCATGGCGCGCCCGCCTCGTTCACCCGCATGAACAGCTCGTAGCCGCCGACGTTCAGCGCGACCCCGCTCACGTCCTGCGTGACGGCGCCCCACGTGACCGTCACCTGCCCGTGCGGCAGGCCATGCTCGTCGATGTACGCCTGCGGGTCCACAATGAGCCCAGCCGGGGCCGCTGGGGTGCGCGGCTCCGGAGCTTCCGGGGCCGGTCGCGCCCCGGACCCCGCGTCCGCCGTGCTGCCGCCCACGATCCCCGCCGTGCGGCGGGCCAGGCGGATGTCCCGCTCAAGGAACCGGTCATGCAGCACCAGCGCCCCGCCGAGCACGCCCGTGGAGTTGCGGGCCAACGTCACCTGGCGGACCCGCAGCGACTCCAGCGCGCCACCGTCGCCCGGTGCGCGCACCCGATCTCCGGGCCGGTAATCCTTCAGCGGCAACCAGCGCGCGCCGTACACCACGACGCCGCGCGTCCGCTGCACCCGCTCGGCCCCGGCCCGCTCCAGCGCCGAGTCCGCGAGAAGCGTCGCGGTTCCCTCGTCCGACACGCCGCCAGCGCCGACGTACTGCTCCCACGGCCCCCACGGCTGCACCGCGGCGGCGTTGGTGAACGTCTTGACGAGCCCGTTGTCGCCGACGACCAGCACCGACGAGGCGACGTCCTCCAACGTGCCGTCGTCGGGCGCTTCGGCGATGTCGCGGCCGTACCGCAGGTCCACCGGGCCCGGCCCGGACGCCAGGTCGCGGTTCATCGCCGTGTCGGCGTTGAACACCTGCACTGTGCGGCTGGACATGCGGAAGTCGCACACGCCCTGCTCGGCCAGGTTGATCAGCGCCGTCAGCGCGTCCATGCCGGGCTGGTAGTAGATGGTGAGGACCTTGTTCCACGTCTGGCCCGCGCTGTCAGCGGTGGGCGTGAAGTCCCAGTTCAGGCCGGGCACCGCGCCGCGTCCCTTGGCCTCGGCGATGAACGTCTGCAGGATCGCCCCGGCCGTCGCGGACAGGAACGCGCGCTTGCCGTCCACCAGCGGCGCGGGCCCCGGGTAGAGCACGATCTTGCGGAGCATCCACACGAAGCCCGGCAGCTCGAACTGGGCCAGCCCGGTCGGGTCGGAGCCGTCACCGCGGCGCTTGATGCGGAGGAACCGCGAGTCCGGCGCCTCGGTCCAGGTGGTGCCGTCCGTGCTCCACTCGACGGCGATCTCACACGGCTGGTCGAGCAGCGCCGCGCCGGTCGCCGTGGTGGTGTAGGCGAGCTTCAAGCTCGGTACGTCGTTGAGCGGCCAGCCGACCTCCACCGACAGTGGGTGCGGGAGCACGCTGAGCCGGCCGCCGAACGGCGCGTGGGCCACGAGCCGAAGATCGAACACCGACCCCCCTTGCCCGAGACTTTAGGCGGTGTAAAGATCCAGTCACTGTCAGAAGATCGGCGAAGGGTTGCATATGCGTAGGACAATGTGTGGTGTAGCCGCCGCGCTGACCCTGTCGATTACAAGCCTGGTGGCGGCGACGACCGCGGTATGGGCCACCATGGGCACCAACGAGTCGGCCCAGCAGAGCCAAGTCGTCGCGGGCTTCAACGAGCCGGACCAGCACGACTGACACCAGTCCCACCATCAGCACGACGCATATGCCACCGAGCCGTAGATCGAAGGTCACGGGACGACCTCCCCATCCACGACAATGGGAGCCATCGTGATCGCTCCCACCTCACGGCCCCCGATCGACGTCCATGTGACTCCGCGCGGCCGCATCATCATGCTTCCGGCCGTGTGGCCTCCGGAGCTCGACGCCGACGGCGCCGACCGCCTCGCGGAGTGGTTGACAGCCGCCGCCGCACAGAGCAGGGCGAGAGCCGATTAAGGCGCATCCCGTGGAGCCTCAAGCCGCCTTCGGGCGTCGCAGGGGTTCCCGGGACCAACACGTATTGACTCTACGTATCCATTGCTTTACTCTCCGTAGAGATTGCATGAATCGGAAGTAAGGATCGCGATGCGAGTCTCCCGTGCCCTCTCAGCCGCCATAGCAGGAGCCCTTACGGTTGGCGGCGCGTTCACCGCCCTCCCGTCCGCCGACGCCGCAACGCCCGGATTCCTGCACGGCACCAAATCCGCGACCATGGCCAGGGCGAATGTCACCGTCATCACGGAAGTGCAGAACGCAATGGACTATCCAGTATCGCTTTATATCGCAGAAAATAACTCCTGGTTCGGCCCAATCGACGCCCATAGCACAAAAACAAGCGACATACGGGTTCCCTGGGTCGGCAACTCAGACGAGATAGGGAAGAGCATCAGAGTTTATAAGGAGGGCCTTACCTGCCCACCTAGTGAACCTTGCCGCCCACATAAATTCCATCTCTACTACATTTTTCAGGATTACTGGCAGCCGAACGACCAGGTCAAGTACACCAGTACCGGCGTCTACGACTTCGCCCCGCCCGTACCTGGCTCCAGCACCGGCGGCGGCAATAAGCGCCTCATCATCGCCCCCGACAAGCCATACATGTAGGCAATCCGATTAGCTGGACAGGACGGCGGTGTCCTGAAGAGATCTAGAGGTAGGCGCGTCGAGCTCGGATCTCCACCTTCGACGCGGCATCCGTGCCCGTCGCAGCCGTCGACACCAGCACCGCGCGGCTGAACGGATCACCCACTGCGACGGCGGGCGTCAGGTGCAGCCACCGGAACTGCGAGCCGGGACCGATCGCGTCGATCTCCCCCGTCACGTCCGTCCCGGCGGCCAGGTCCCACGTGTCCGTGGTGACCTTCGCGGCCTGCATGCGGCCGCAGTCGATCAGCAGCCGCTCCCCCGCCAGCAGACCGCCCGCGCGCAGCACCCACCCGCCTGTGGCCACGTCCCCGATGGACGGCTGCACCGCCGGGCCGGTGAAGCGCAGCAGTGCGTCCGTGATGGGCCCGGTCGAGCCCGCGAGCGTGGTCACTGCCTGGGCGAGCTGGTTCGGTGCGCCCGCCCAGGTCGATTCGGTCTCGTCTCGCCACAGCACGCCCGGCACCTCGACGACCGCTGTGATGCGGGCCGTCGCGGCGCCGGTGTTGACCTCTGGTTCGGATGTCGCGGTGATCGTGACGTCCGCAACGCGGACGATCGTCCCCGCCTGGTAGCGCAGCTTCATCAGCCGATGCCGCACACCCAGAAGCGCCGACAGGGCTTCGAGGTTGCGTTCCATCTGCTCGTAGCCGCCGTCCGCCCCGGATGGGGTGGCCGAGGTGACCTTGAAGGTCAGGCCGAACGTGGTGGTCTCCAGGTCGAGCCCGACGACCGGGATGTCACCGTGCCTGCCTGGCACGCTGACCTTGACGGCCCGCGCGCCGGGCAGCGGCCTGCGCTGCGTGCCTTTCTTGGTCCGCCAGCAGCCGGCCGGGTGGTCGAGCGGCACTCCGTCGAGTGAGTAGCTCGGCACCTCAGATCACCCCCATCGCGCCGACGTACTGGAGCGACCGGTTCACGGTCACGCTGGTGGGTTCGGCCTGCGGGTAGTGGTTGGTCACGTTCACCAACGTCCGCGAGAGAGCGCGGCCGCCGCCGAGCCCGTCCGGTACGGTCACACCGGGCACCGATAGGTCCGGCATCGCCGTCTTCGACGCGAGCGTGGCCACGCGCTTCAGCGAGGAGACGACGAGCCCGGCGCTCTTATCGAGGCCGATCGACATGCCCTGCATCATGAACTGGCCGATCTGGGCGAACACCTTCGATGGCGACTTGATGCCGAGGGCGTCCTTGGCGCTCTTGACGATGTTGGCGAAGAAGTTGTGGACGTTGTTGTACAGGGTGCCTGCCAGCGACTGGAGCCGATTCCAGAAGCCAGCCACGACGTCCGTCGCGATGCCCGCCATGATCGGACCTATGTTGGACATGGCGGACTTGATCCGGCCTGGCAGGTCGCGGAAGAAGCCGACCAAGGTCGTCCCGATCCACCGGCCGATCCCGTTGACCATGTCGGGGATGATGCTGTGCCCAATCAACACGTTGTACATCCACTGGAAGACCGCGACACCGGCCTCGATGATCGGCTTGATCTTGGCGACGACCTCGGCCACCTTGACGCCGAACTGGGCAAACCCGGCACCCAGCTGCACCAGCATGGGCAGGATCGGGATCAGAGAAGGGAGAACCTGCTGGATGATCATGACCGCCAAATCGGTCAAAATCGGAAGAACGGGCAGCATCGCCCTAGCTAGTTCGACAAAGGCAGGAACCAGACCTTGCAGCAGACTCGGGACCAGCTGCAGGAACGGCGGCAGGACCTCCTGCACGACCGCAGCCGCGATCTGGCCGAAGGCGGCGTACACGGGCTGCATCAGTGGTCCAAGTTGGGACAAAGCGCCCGAAACGGCCATAAGGGCAGGTTGCAGGGCATCCGCCAGCGCGCCGATCACAGGACCGAGCGCAGCCGAGAGATTACTCAACGCAACGCCCAAGACCTGGCCCAGGATCCCGGCGAGCTGCGCCACGATCGGCAGCAGAGGCGCTACGGCGGTCAGCGCAGCCGACAGCCCTTGACCCAGCATGAGCAGCCCGGCATGCAACTCCGGCGACGCGAACGCGCGGGCCAGCATCTCCGCGACCACAGTCAGCCCAGGCCCAAGCGCCGCCAGGGCAGGCCCAAGCGCCTGCACCGCAGCGGCCAGCCCAGGACCCAGGGCGACCGCGATGGACGCGATATGTGGCGCGATCTGCGCCACGGCACCGCCCAGCGCCTGGAATATCGGCATCAAAGCGCCGCTGACCTGCGACAACGACGTGAAAATCGCGACGAGCGCCTTCTGACCCTCGGCACTCGCGAGGAACGCGTTGAGCTGGCTCAGGAGCTGGCCGAGCACGCCCAGCGCGTTCGACCCGCCGGTGGACATCGCCGAGAAGACCGACTTGACGATGCCGACCACGTCGCCGCCGACCTGCCCGAGCTGCTTGAAAACGTCGAGCGCGCCCTGCATCCAGCTGAGAGCGGTACCGCTATTAGCGGCCTTGGAAAGGAATTCGCCGAACCGCTGCGCCACGGATGCGATCCCTGGCGCGAGCCCGGACGAGAACTGCGCACCGACCACGGCGATGTCGCGGAACCCGGCCAGCACCGGCTGGATCGCTGGCTGCATCGCGGCGACCGCCGATCGCAGGGAAGCGAAAATCGACGACAGCGCGGACACCGTCGCCGACGAGGAGGCGAACCGCGCCACTTCCACGCCAGCAAGACCGAACTCCCTCGCGACGCCCTGCATGCCAGACCGGAGCAGGCCGACCACGGCGGCCGCGACCGCCCGGATCTGGCCAGCGAGTGCAGCGAAGAAGGCGTCTTGTACGGCGCTCTTGAGCCCGTCGATCGCGGGCTTGACCGAGCGCAGCTCATGCGCGGCGGCCTGCGCGGCCGGGGACAGCCCGGCAAGCGACTCCTCGTACTTCTTCGGATCGTCACCGAGAGCCGACTTGAAGGCGTCGCCGACCCCGAGCAGGGCAACCTTGAGCGTTGCCATCGCTCCGGCGCCGAGCGCTACCGCGCCCGGCAGAGCCGCGACAATGCCTCCAGCCGGGGCCAGTGCCGCAGCGAAACCGACCGCGGTCTGCGCGGCCGCCGCCATCGAGGCCGCCAGGGTGGCCGCCTTGAGCGCCGCGCCGGTGAACTGGACACCCATCGACCCGGCCGACATGGCGAGCCCGCCAACGTCGATGTCGAGCTTCTTCGCGGCATCCCGCATAAAGGTCATGAACCGGCGGACCGCAGTCGTCCCCCGGTCCTTCACGTCGATGGTGGCGAACAGTTCGCCGACGTTCAGCGCCACCGGGATTCACCTCCTGGAGTATCGGATGGGGTGAAGCCAGCGGCGGGAAGCTGGGCGAGGACTCGCGGCGTCACTGCTTGCCCTCGCCCGGGTCCAGCGCGCGGGCGATGCGCGAGTCACACGTCAGGAGCCCATGCAACCGCGTCCGCAGCCACCGCCACGACTTGCCGCGCAGCACGCCGGGCTCGCCGAGGTCGATGCCGAACACCTCATGCAGGTCGGCCTCGACCAGCGCCCAACGGCTCAGGATGTCTTGCCACGAGACGGTGCGGCCTTTCGAGACCGAGAGGCCGTCGTCCGTGTCGTAGTAGTCGCGGATCCCCGAGACCGGGTCGATTTCGCCGCCGCTGCTGTCGCCCGACGAGTCGCCCGATTCGGGGCCGGGGCTTCCCCCACGCCGCCCGCAGCCCAGACCTTGGCCGCGGCCTCCTTACCGGCCGCGACCCACACCACTGCGGTCCCGCCGACGTGCTGGATCTTCGGCCACGACACGCCGTCCGCGCGCAGCTCGTCGAACACCGGCCCGAGGACCCGCTGATACAGGTCGGCCTCCTCGTCGTCGTTGAGCACGACGGCGGCCAGCTCGTTGAGCTTCGGGTCGTCCACCGACTGGCCCTGCTCGGCCGCGATGCTGGCGTGCATGAGCCGCTGGCACAGCAGTCCGACCTCCGCGTCGGGCGCGGGGATGCGGTACGTCTTGCCGCCGACCGGCAGCGACAGCGAGTCGTCGAAGAAGTCGTCGAGGTCCTGGAACTGGGTCACGGGGCGGTCACCGGGTTCTCGATCTCGACGGGCGCGCCCTGGCCGAGCAGGGTGAAGTTGAACGGCTCCAGGTCGGTGACCGAGCCGCCCTTGGTGAACTCGCTGACGGTGCAGACGCCCTTGTAGGCGTCCGGCGCCCCATCGCGTCGGTACCACCGCACGGGGATGTTCGCGCCGAAACCGACCTTCCGCGCCGCCTGTCGGATGGCCTCCTGGCCCGGGTCTGCGGTGAATACCGCGGCGTCGGTCCGCTTGCGGCGGCCCTCAGCCTCGATCTGCCAGGTACGGCCGGTCACGACGGAGGAGCCCCAGCCCTCCTCGTCGTCGAAGTCGCCGTCGTCCTCCGTGTTGTCGTCGGTGGTCTCCTGGAAGGACGTCAGGCCCTTCACCGGGATCCACGTCGGGTTCTCCAGGTCGGGCCCAGTGCCGACGTCGAGCTTCCAGTCCTTAGCGAGAAGGGAACGCAGCCCCATGATCACTCCTTTGGTGGGCATGCCGAGAAGCCGACAGCGGAACCGCTATCGGCAAGGGAAGGGTCAGGTCACACGTCGCGGTGCGGCGACGGCCGGTGAGCCATCAGGTCGAACGAGTCCGCCCGCTCCCATCGGCCCGAGCTGTCGCGGCCGAGCGGAGCGACCAGCGTGCGCCGCGCGAGCAGCACGAGCACGCCCGTCGAGAGCGTCACATTCGCCAGGCCATGGATCACATCGAACACGCCGTCCGCCAGGTCATCCACGACCCGCGGGTCCGTCTTGGCCCGGAACCGGGCCTGCATCTGGACGCTGGAGTCTGGCTGTTCGACGTCGTCGCCGCCCTGGCCCACGCCGTACACCTGCAGCGCGATAGCCGTGTCGGGCGACGTCGGCAAACCGCCGATCGTCAGCGCGATCTGGGTGTCGGCGTAGATGCCGTTCGGGTTCCACGTAGCCACGCCGGCCTCGCCGAGCAGGACCGCGAACCCGGTCAGCAGGTCACGAGTCCAGCTCACTTGAGCACCTGCCGGAGCTGCTTGGCGATCATAAGTTTGACCACCTCGGCCTCCTCGCGGACCGCGAGCTCCAAGAACTTCGCCGTCCGGCCCGGCTTGTGGTTGTAGTCGAGGTTCTCGTGCTGCACGACCGAGTAGGGCGTGTCATAGGAGACGATGCCGCGCAGGTCGGCCTCGTCCACGACGGCCGCGCCCGACCGCTCCAATACGCCCTCGTCGTGCGGCACCCGCTGGTTCGACACCGCCAGCACGTGCTCCGTCGCGAGGCGCAGACCCCACCCAGCAGCGCGCCTGTACTCGGCGGTGAACTCCTCAGCGTTGACCTTCGCGTTGAACTTGGCGTTGGCCATCAGCGGCACACCACCTCAACATGGTCCGGCGTCGGCAGTCCCCCGGCGTCGCGGGAGAAAGACGTGATGACGGTTGTCTGCCGCCCGTTGACGGTGACCCTGCTCCCCTCCGGGCAGATCGTGCCCGGAGGGAAGAACACGGTCGTGTCGGAGACGACCTCGGCGCCCTGCGCGTCACGCACCAGGCGCCGCTCGTCGTCCACCAGGCACCGGGACTCGAACGCCGGCCCGAACACGGGCCCGTACGCGCCGTCGCCCTTAAACGGTTCGATGGTCGCCTTGTGGCGCAGCAGCCATTCCGGCAGCATCACCACACGCTCCCGTCGAGGATGTAGCCGGGCAGCAGCCCGGCACGCTGCAGGATCGACGAAGCGTCGGGGGCGTACCGCGCGGGCGGCCCGTCCCCGGAGCCGCCGCGGTCGAGGCGGACCGAGCCGATGCTGACGGACTTGAACGCGGCCGCGACGCCGAACTCATCGCCCACGGCGATCGTCCAAGCGGCCTGCGCGCAGGTCGCCCGCTTCATCGCGTCGGCGTCCTCGGGGCGCGTCGGCATGCCCGCATCGTCGGTCGGGTAGATCGAGGCGAACAGCAGCTCGTCTACCCGCTCCGACGCGCGCTCCAGCCGCCGCTCGATGTCGTCCGGCGCGGTCTGGCCTGTATATGCCGTGTAGTCGGCACCGGTCGCGTACGCCATGGCTACACCGGCAGTTCGAGCACGCCGACCGTCAGCCCGGCCGGGTCCGTGTAGTCGATGTACACCTTGCCGTTGGCCTGCCGGTACACCGCCGAGAACGGCGGCAGCAGCAGCGACTCGTTGGCCGGGACGGTGACCGGTCGGTCCACCACGTCCTGGCCCTCGACGGTCGCGGGGATCTGCACCGTCGCCGTCGCCGGCGCGCCGTTGCTGTTCTTGATCAGCAGCATCCGCCGCTCGGTGTGGTCGAAGGCGTTCCCGTCCACGCTGGCCGCGACCAGGCCGGCGCCGAGCGCCTTCCCGTTGCGCGGCATGGGCTGGACGTCCAGGTCAGTCCTCGCCATCTAGGTCCTCCCCGAACTCCTCGATAAGGGCGGCCTTTGACAGCGACTTGGCGTCGCTCTCGGACATGCCGCGGGAGACCGCGTAGGTGATCCACGCGGCCTTGGTGTCGTGCTCGGACGGGCGGTCCGGCCCTGCCGAAGCCGGACCGGATGCGTCGTCGGTGGGCTCAGATGGCCCGCTGATGATCTGCCAGTTGTCCAACATGTCCAGCCAGGGGTCACGCTGTTCGAGCGGGACCACCTGGCCGGTGTTGGAGTTGCGGTAGACGAACGTCACGCGCCCTCCCAGTAGAGGCCGTGTGCGATCTGAAGCGCAGTGAGCTCGGCTTCCGCTTTGGTCGGAACGGTCGGCGTCTGGTAGGTGACCCCCGGGTACGACGTCCTGATGTTGGCGTCGTTGCAGACGACCTCCACGTAGAACGCGCCCGCCGTCCCCTTGATCTCGATCCTGACGACTGCGGTCAGGGGGATGATCGTGTTTCCGAATCGGACCCAGGTCACGCCGCAACCCCGTGGATCAGCACGGCCCGGTCGGGGTCGAGCGTCTTGACGCCGTAGAGGCAGTCCACTGACACCACGTCCTGCTTGGCCTTGATGTCGTAGTCCATGACCACCCTGACGCCGAACCCCTTGTACGACTCGACGGCCGCGTTGGCGGCACCCTGCGGGAGGACCAAGGGGCGCGTCACCAGGGCGAACGCCGTCTTGTGGAACGCCACGCCGATCTCGGTGTTCGGCTGGCCCGTGGTCGGCGTGCCGGTCGGGCCCTCGATGTTCTGGGTCTGGAAGGCGTCGTGCCCGAACACCCTGCGACCAAGCGAAGCCTCGCGGAGACCGTCCGTGTCGCCACGAGTGTCGGCCTGGTGGAACAGCGGGTCCGACAGCCACAGCGCCTCGATCTCCGGGCCGACCACCAGGTACCGGTCCGCCGCCGGGACGTTCCTCTGGTTCAAGACCCTGCGCGCGTCGATCGCCGTCTTCGGGTCGTCGTACGGGTGGATCACCTTGCCGGTGACGCCCGGGACCGTCGTGTTGGGCACGCCCACGCGCTGCACGATGTCGTTACGCAGCGACAGGATGTCCCGGTCGATCTTCTGCGAGATGGCCTCCATCGCGGGGTTGAGCAGCTGTGTGCCGAAGTCCTCGATCTCCAGCGTCAGCTCCTCGGCGGTGACCGCGAAGCTCACGTCCGCGAAGTGGTTCAGCGTGATCGGCACGCTGCCCTCGGACGCGTTCTGGATCTGGATGCCGGTCGCGCGGTTGAACTCGTTCGCCGTGAACACCGCGGGCTTGCGCACGCTGATCGTGTCGCCGACGCGGGACACGAACTCCTGCTCATAGTCGCGGTGGACCAGCTGCGCCATGACGCAGGTCTCGTACAGGGTCGCGAGCGCCTGCTTGGCGATGATCGACGGGGTCAGAAAGGTGTTAGCCATTCGGGCCTTTCACTCCTTGAAAAGGGCCAATAGCGGTCCCGCTATCGACTGCTAGGACGAGGCGCGCTTCTTACGTCTGGCGCGGAACTCGTCGATGGAGGGCTCGGAACTCGGCGCACGTCCACCAGGCCCGCCGGTGAACTCACCTCCCGAGCGCGCCGGCGGCCCGGCCTGCGTGGCCGCCTTGAACTTCGGGTTGTTCTCCACCGCCGTCTGAATCGTCTCCGTCAGCGTCGTGGAGAATTCCTCGGCGTCCGGGTCCAGGTCCCGGACCACCTTCAGGAACGACCTGCTGTCGAGCAGGGCGTCCGGGTCCGCGCCGACCTTCTGACTGGCGCGGTGAACCGCGAGCTCGATCAGGGCGCGGCGGTGCCGCTCCTTCTCCGCGTCGCGCTCCTTGGCCGTGGTGTCCCGCTCGGCCGTCAGCGTCTCGATCACCTGCTGCGGGTCGATCGGCTTCTCCTCCTCGCCCGCCAGGCCCAAGGCCTTGGCGATCTGCTGGGCGAAGTCCGTCTTCACCTGCTCGGTGATCTCCTCCTGCGACGGCCCCTGCTTGGCGGTCGCCTCGTCGGCGGCCTTCTGCGCATCCTTCAGCTTGGACCGCCAGTCGGCCGCCTCGGCGCGGGTGTCCTTGATGAGCTTCTGCGCCCACGAAGGAAGCCGGTCCACGCGCTTGGCGTCCGGGTTGACCGCCGTGTCGTCGGCCGCGGGCGGCTCGGGCGGCGTGGTCTCGGCCTGCGCGGGAGGGTTCTGCCCCTCCTCCTGCGGCTGACCTTCGCCGCTCGCGTCGTCCGGCGCTCCACCGGCGATCAGGTGGATCGGGGTTCCGTTCTTGCGGTAGCCGATCAGCGCGCCCGGCGTGTTCGGCAGGGTGTTTTCGAGCATGACGAGATCGCCCTCCTGGAGCGTGTTCGTCGGGACATGGGAAAGGCCCGCGCCAGGCAGGCCCGTGAAGAAGGGCGACTACGCGCCCGAGCTGTGCCGCACGTACGTGCGCATCCACAGCAGCCGCAGCGCACGCTGCCGGTCATCGCCCTGCACCGGATACGGACAGGTGGTCACCGGCATGCCGCGCTCGCCGGCCAGACGGCCGAAGGTCACGGCCGCCCTGCGGTCGGTCTCCGAGATGGTCATACGCCGAACTCCCTACCGGCGCCGCCTGAGCGGATCTGCGCGGCCGCCTTCTTGTCGGAGTCCCGGTTCAGCCACTGCGCGCGGAACTCTGTCAGCGTCAGCCGCTGGTTGTCCGCCCACCAGCGCAGCAGCTCCTCGCTGGCGTACTTACGCGCCCTCGAGGCCGGCCCGGAGAACAGTGACCGCTCATTGATCCCGGCCGCCCGTCCCTCGGCGTTCAGCATGAACCCGTTCGTCGCCACCTCGGCCTGCTCGTACCACTGGTCGAGCTGCTGCGCGTACAGGCGGTGCACCGTCTGGTCGATGTCCTCGCCAAGACGGCGTTCCGACTCCAGCAGCGCCCGCCGCTCCTGACGGTCCAGGTCCGCCGGGTCCAGCCCGTGAACCTCGGCGTACGCCTCCATGTAGGAGTAGCGGCCCGACGCGATGAGGTCCGAGATCTGCCGGTCGGCTTCGGTCTCTTCTTCTCGCCAGTTCCACGACCAGTCCTCGCGCTGGCGGGTCTGCCGCTCGATTCGGTCCAGCTCGTCGAGCACCCGGGCCATGCCCTCGTCGTCGTCGCGGTACCGGTCCATCAGCGCCATCAGGTGGTCGTCCGTCAGGTCGCCCATGTCGTTGTACTCGTGCAGGGCGGCGATCGGGTCATCCTGCGCGGCCGGACCGGCGGCCTTCTGCGCCGCCTCCGCCTCCGCATCGCGGCGCTTGGTCTCCTGTTCGAGCCGCTTCATGGCCTGCTCGTCGTGGCCGAACCTGCTGGCCTGCTCGGCGAGCTCACGATCGGTCAGCGCCTCCAGGTCCTTCGGCGGGGCATCGGCCTTTTCCCGGCCGGTCTTGCGCCGCAGCCCCGTCGCCTTCGTCAGGTCCTTGAGCTGCCGCTGGTAGTCGGCCGCCTTCGCATCCGCCTTCGCGCGTGCCCCGTCGTCGAGCGCCACCGCAGCGCGCCGCTTGTTCTCCCGGACCTTCCGCTCCAGGTAGCGTTGCCGCTGCGCGTCCTTGTACATCGTCTTCGTCTGCACGACCGGCGCCGGCCTGGACACCCCCGGAAGGTAGGCGTTCAGGTTGTGCCCACAGTTCGGGTGCATCAGGCCCGCCAGGCGGGCCTCCGCGACCGTCCCCGCGACCTCCACGAACACCTGCACACCGGTCGCCGGGTTCTCCTCCACACGCGTCCCGGCCGAGCCAGCCAGCGCCAGGACCTTGCCTTCCCAGCGGGCGCACCGGTCGCATGTGTACGGCAGCCGCGACACGCTGACCAGGCCGATCCCTGCCTCTTGGAGTGTGGACAGGTGCCCATCCACCGCGGCCCGTGCAGTCGCCGTCCTCATGGCCATCTCGACGTAGCTGGCCATGTTCCACGTCCGGGGCGGGTTGGCCGAATCGGTGAACCCCGTGATGCCCTGCGCGGTGAGCCGGTCGAGAGCCCGCTGCGCAGCCTCCCGCCGAGTCTCCGCGCCGACCAGCACCCGACCAGCCGTCTCGGCGACGACGTTGCGGTAGATGTCGTCCATCGCGCGCAGCGCCCCCTCGTGCACCGACGTGACCATGCTGACCGCCTGGGCAGCCAGCTCGGCAACACCCTGACCGGCGTTGATGCCCCGCTTCGCGCCGAGGTTCTTGGAGTCCTGCAGCACCCGCTCCAGCCGCTTACGCAGCTTCGCGTCAGCGACCTGCAGCACCGCGCCGCGTACCGCGGCGTCCATGCCTTCGGCCCACGTGTCCAGCACCGCCGCCTGCGCAGCCTTCTTCGCGACCGACTCCAGACGGCGGACGATCGACTCGGCTTCCTTGCGCAGCTGAGTCACCTCGCCGAGCCGCTTGGCCGCCCAGTCGTCGCCGTCGTCGTTGTCGAGGTCCTTGCCGACCCGCACGGCGATCCGCTCCAGCAGCGCCGCTTCAGCGTCGGCGTACATGGCCGCGACCCGCCGCGCCTGCTCCAGCCCGGCCTCGATCGCCCCGGCTGGAGTGATGGCCATCAGTCCTCGCCGAGGTCAGGGACGAACGTCTCATCCAAGGTGGCCGGGTCGGGCACGTTCAGCCCGAGCTCGTCACGCAGCCGCGTCTTCTCGGCCTGCACCTGGTTCTCATCCCAGTCGGGGTGAACCCACCGGATCTTCGTGTCCAGGGACACCGCCTGCGCCCGGTTCAGCATGTCCAAGGTGCGGCCCGTCGATTCCGGGTCCGGCATGACGCCGTCCGGCCACTCGACCATCGCACGCTCGGCCACGACCTTCGTCCCGAACACCGCGTGATCCACGGCCAGCATGGCCTCCGACAGCCACGCAAGCCGCGGCGTCCAGTA
The DNA here is from genome assembly GCF_040659615.1 of Nonomuraea sp. NPDC049784. Classification (NCBI taxonomy): domain Bacteria; kingdom Bacillati; phylum Actinomycetota; class Actinomycetes; order Streptosporangiales; family Streptosporangiaceae; genus Nonomuraea; species Nonomuraea sp. NPDC049784. The sequence goes on along the minus strand of NZ_JBFAMX010000025.1, from coordinate 28,407 downwards.
GCCGACCTTCCGGCCGCGCGTCGAGTACGACCGGTGCTTCTGCATGTGGATCTCGGTCGCCGTGCGAGCCTGCCCGTCGCCGCCCTCACCGAACGACTGCACCGAGTACCCGGCGCCCCGCACGATCTGCTCCACCAGGTGCTTCGCCGTCTCCGCGTGCTCCTGCACCCGGATCGCGAACTGCGACAGGGTGATCATGCTGCCGGGGTTGTTCGGCGTCGGCAGCATGCCGCCCAGCGGACTGTAGATCTCCCGGTCGGGATCCCACGACGCGGCCTGCCCGCGGCCGGTCGTCGTCAGGTACACCTCCGGGACGATGATCCGCGCCTTCGCCAGCCGCAGGTCCCGCATCCACGACGTCCACGTCTCGTCCAGGGCGTCCATCAGCGGCTCGACGCCCTGATAGTCGCTTCGGCCGATCGCCGTACCCCGGATCAGCCGGTGCGGCCGCATGTTCGGGACGTAATCGACGAGCAGGCCCCGCTCGAAGCCGCTGTCGAACCCGCCGTCCTCGTCCACCAGCGCCGCGAACTCGGCCGTGGCCGGGTGCTCCTCCAACGGCACCATCTTGCCCAGGTGGTCCTCATCGCCCACGTACAAGCCATGGAAGACGCGGCCCGTCTCATGCCTCTCAAGGTGCCGCCACACCTCGCCCGATCGGTCGTCCTCGTGCACGACCTTCCAGAACGTGACCGCCGCCAGCCGGCCATTGTGGAACTCCGGGACTGCGGCGTCCGGCGGCAGCGCGTCCACCACCGGGTAGTCGGCCATCGTGGTGTCCCAGCCGACCCTCAAGTAGACGCCGCCGTAGGCGGCGGCCAGCTCGGCACCCTCCAGCAGGGTGCCGTACACCCCGGCCTCGTGCATCACCGAGTCCAGCCGTGCCTGAGACTTCTTGCCCTTGACCTTCAGCGTGGGCGGCTCCGAGAACAGCAGATCTGCCGAAGTGGCGGCGATGTCAGCGGCCATCGGGACATGCAGCTTCGTCGCCCGCGACTGCGCGGCCGGCGTCGGCGTCCCCCAGAAGTAGCGGACCAACCGGCCGAAGTAGCCACCCGCGCGGGTGATCGGCCGGTCCCATCCCTTCGGGTCCGTCCCCACCATCGGGGCTGGCTTGCTGCCGCCGTACACGTCGGCCAACCGATCCGGGTCGCCCGCGTACCAGGCGCCGTGCGTGTCGTAGAGCCGCATCTCCTGTCGGATCGCAGGCGGCGGCCACTCCTGATTAAGCTCGGGAAGCGGCATCGGCCACCCTCCTGTTCACGTTTGTTCGATCTCCGACAAGGTGGCGGCCAGCTGCGTCCAGCCCGCGGCGATGGAGACCTTGGCCTCGACCATGGACGGGTTGGGCTCGACGTCGGCGCGCTCCATGACTGCGGCGGCGTGGGCTGCTGCTTGTCGCCAGGTGATCGTCTGCTGCGTCATCCGCTGGTCACCGGCCAGTGCCAGGTGCCCGGCGCGTCGCCCGGCGCGACGTTGTACTCGTGGAAGCCGCCGAGCTGGCCCGGCGTGAACACCCACAGGTGCACGTGGAGCGAGTCGTCGAGCGCGGGCACCGCGCCGACCTTCACGCCCTCCGGGTCCAGCGTCGTCACGTCCGCCGTGACGATCGCCGCGCGCACGGCGTGCAGGCCCTGCTTGCCTCGGTAGCGGACGATGTCGCCGGTGGCAGGGATGCGAAGCATCAGCTCTCCTCAGATGACAGGGACAAGCCCGCCCGGAAGGACTGGCTGCTCGACGGAAGAGGTCACCCGGACCCACGCCCGGTAGGTTCCTTCGGGCAGCGTCACGGCGCCCTCACCGGGACCGACGAGGATCTTCGCGTCGGCCCCCGTGGCAGTGACGGTGTCCCACATCGCGGCACGCCAGTCCGTCTCGGCAGGCTTGCCGTCCTCATTGGTGAAAGCGACCTCGACGGCCTCACCACCGGACGGGCCCTCAACGGGGATGTACACAAACTCCCTCGAAAGGGAGGAAATCGGTTCCATGGGACGGTGCTCCCTACGTTCGCGGCGACCCAGCACCCCATGCGCGGCGCGGCTCACCAGCGGAGTGTCTGCGGTACGGCGAACCAGCCGACCAGCGGCGGTACATCGGGCCCAGCCCAATGACCTCCCGGCCGAGGTTCGCCACCGTGGCCGTTTCGACCAGCGCGCCGCTGTCGGTCGCGAACCGCGGCTCTTCCACCACGGCTTGGTCGGCGATGGCCGAGCTGTCGTCGGCAGCGATGGACGCCTCGACCTGCACGGCCTCTGCGAGTGCCGCGCTGTCGGACGACGCCAGATCGATCAGGACCGACTCGACGAGCTGCCCGGAGTCGCCGGCGTCCTTGAGGACCGCCACCTCGACCAGCTCGCCCAGCGTTCCGCTGTCGGCGGCCGCTGACTGCGACTCCACCGCGGCAGCTTCCGCCAGCACTGCGGCGTCGGAGGAGACAGGACCGACCGTCTCGTCGATGGCCGACGATTCGACCAGCGCGCCAGTGTCGGCGGCCGCCGTCTGCGCGTCCACCTGGACGGTGTCGGCGAAGGTGGCCTGGTCGTAGCTCTTCCAGCCAATCTCCAGCGTCGTCGCTTCGGCCAGCGCCGCCTGGTCCGCGCTGCCCGGCCCAGCGTCGATCGCCGCAGCCTCGCCCAGAGCGGCCGCATCCGACACGATGACGTCGGCGGCGGCCGCTGCCGTCTCGGTCAGCGCCGCGGTGTCGCTGGCCGACACGGGCGTCCCGTCCGGCAGGACGGCGGCCGTGGCAGACTCGACCAGCGTGGCCGAGTCTGACGCCGCCTTCGGCTCCTGCGGCGGACCCGTCAACGCCGGAGCAATGGCCACGGTGTAGCCAGCCCGCCACTCCAGCGGGCTGTACGAGGGCACGAAGTCCGCCGGACCGGTGTCCGCGTCTGACTGCAAGGCGCGCGCCGCAGCCGCCACCGCAGTGTAGGTCCGCGACTGGAGCTGGGTCAGCGGAGTGAGCCCGGCCGGCGCGGTGAACGTGACGGCGCTACCTGCCGGGTAGCCTGCAGCGATCCTGATCTCCAGGTCACCATTCGACGACGGAGTGATGCCCGGCGTGGTGACGTTGACGCCGATGTCCGCCACCAACCGCGCGATCTTCGGGACCGCTGTGAGTGAGGCGTCCTTGACCGCGACGATCAGGCACACGCCGTCCGAGGCGCCTTGCTGCTTAAACGTGTACGTGCCAGGCTCGGCCGCCCCGGCGCGTTTCCACCACACCCGGATAACCTGCGTGACCCCCGCTTGGGTGACCGCGTCCAGCGAGTCAAGCAGCTCCCAGGTCGTTCCGCCGGTCGGAGTCGTCATGGTCGCGGTGGTCCCGCGGTCCGCAGCCTGGATACCGATCAGGACGTCATTGGTGACGACACCGGCAGGCGTGTTGATGGTGTAGCTCGACGAGCCGGACGACATCGTTGACGTAGACCTGACCGATGGTGGCGTTGCTGGGGTCTGCGCTTCGCCCGCCCATCTGGCCTCGACCAGCTGCCCGATGTCGCTGCTGGACTTGGAGACCTCCGGCACCTGGGCGACGTTGGCCGTCTCGGTGGCCAGCGTGCCATTGTCGGTGGAGCTCTTGTCCGTCGCCGGGGTAGTGAACGTGATCTGGTCCACCCAGGCCGCGTCCAGCCCGGCGAGGTCGGAGACGTCCTTGCTGTACCGGAAGGTCACCTGCGACTTGCCAGTGACGTTGAGCGTCTTCTGAAGCCAGGCGACCTCGCCCGAGTTAGGCGTGATCGCCTGGTCCACGCCGTCGATCAGGACGGTGAACTTGTCGTACGTCGTCTCTGAGGAGACCTTGTAGTAGAAGCTCAGCGAGGTCGCCTGGGCCGGGATGGTGACTATCGCGTCCGTTGTGCCGTTATTGCCGATCGCTGCGCTTTTCAGCGACCACGTGCCGAAAGCCGCGAAGTCGCTGGACCGCGCCCAGGTCCCCGTAATCACGAGGTTGAGGGTTGCGTCCTCGAAGTCCTCCAGGATGGTCGCCACGGCGCGGCCCCCTCCCCCTCAGGCAGTCACGTTGTGGCTCAGACCAGGGAGAGCTGGACCGTGAAGACCCAGCTCGCCGCGCTGGTCTTCGCCCCAAGGGCCTCGACCTTGCGGTTCAGCATCCGGCCGCCCGTGGCGGCGTTGAAGATGCCCCACTCGTTCCAGGTGAAGTTCGCCTCAGCGGTCGAGAACGTCGCCCGGAACGTCACCGTGCTGGCGGAGGCGACGACGCCGTCCGCGTGCTGCGGGTAAGTGGCGTCCATCGCCTTGCGGAGCTTGTTCGTGCCCTGCAGATCGGTCTGCAGGGCGTCCGCCGCGGCGGTTCCGTCGCCCACACCGATCCGCGCGTTGGCCGCGTCGAATGCGGTGACGGTGGTGCCGCCGATGAGGCGGTGCCACAGCGAGGACACCCCGCCGTACATGAGCATGTTGCCCTCGTGCTCGATCACCTCGAACGGCTTCGTGGCCGGACCGGTGTCGTCGCCGTAGAACTTCTCCAGCTTCCAGTGGCAACGCCACCGCGCGGCGTCGTGGCGGTCCGCGCCGGCGCCCAGGTGACGGCCCTCGATCAGTCGCCCGTTTTCCCGCATCGTGTGCCCTCCCGGACAGCAGAAGGGCCACCCGCTGCGGATGGCCCTGACGTTCGCTTGTGTTGCAAGACGTGGCGTTGGCGACGGTTCCCGGCCGCCGCCGCCCCTCAACGGCGGCGGCCGGGAACCGCATCGGCTCGACGCACGTGGGTGGACGTGCGGAGCGGGCGCACCCCTCAGCCCGCCACAGATTGGGGGTGCGCGTTCATAGATTTAATAGCGGTTGCGCTATCAGAAGGCCGGCTGCAGCATGGGCAGCCAAGCCGCCTGAGTGGTGTGCAAGGCATACCTGACGGCGTCCAAAGCGTGGTCGTCCACCTTCACGGGCGCGTCCTCGCCTCGTTCCGCTTTCTTGTCGTCCCAGGCGTACGACCCGACCTCGTCGAGGAACCCGGACACCGACCGGTGCACCCGCAGATGGTCAGCCGCAAGCAGGTTCGACACCGTGCGGATGCCGTCGTTGACGGAGTTGTCACCCATCGTCGGCGTGAACCCATCGCGCAGCAGCTGCGTGATGAACGACGCGGCGGACGGGTCCACCACCACCCACTGCGGCCGCACCCCGTGAGTGCCAGGGCCGTAGGTGCCAGGCACGTTGTCCAGCCAGTCGGTCAGCTTCTGCGAGTACTCGGCGTCGGTGAGTTGCCGCCGCTCCTTACGGGAGTCCCACCGGAACTCCGACGCGAGGTAGATGCGGCGCTGCCCCTTGTCGTCTGGGGTGGACACGCCCACGAGGATCGCGTCGAACGGGTTGACCGTGCCGTAGTCCACACCCACCGACAGCCACCGCTCCATCGGCGGCAGCTCGTCCACGACGTGCCGGTCTGGGTCGTACATGTCGTAAATGGCGCCCTCGGCCATGACCCACAGGCCCTGGATAAACCGCTTGTACCAAAGGCCGGTGTACTCGGCCTTGAGCGCCTTGACGTACGCCGGGTCCAACGCCGTGTTGTCGTCCAAGGTGAAGTGCCAGTGCCGCAGGTCGAGCGCGTGCTTACGGTCGAGAAACTGCCGCTTCAGCCAATGGTTAGGCGCGTCGGGATTCGTGGTCGCGAACAGCTTCGCGTCCTTCACCGACAGACGAGCGAGCAGCTGGTCCCAGAACTCGCGCTCGATCAGCGTCGCCTCGTCCACGTACGCCCCGGCACAGGTCATGCCTCGCAACCGGTTCTCCGACCGGGCGTCGTTCGACGAGATGATCTCAACCCGGCGGCCCAGGATGTTCGCGGTCGGAGCGCCACGGGTGTAGATGATCCGCCGCGCGACCGGCCCCGTGATCGCCGGGTCCGTCAGCGGGTCGAACACATTTCTTGCGATCGTGTCCGACGTCTTGCCAACGATCACCAGCGACCCGCCGCGCGGCGCCTGCGCGATGTAGATCAGCCACCGCAGCAGGCTGGCGATCGTCTTGCCCGACCGGATCGCCCCGCTCCAGATGTTCAGACGTGCCGTGCTCTCCGCGATGCTGCGCTCCTGCTTGGGCGACAGCGTGAGCGGGCTCGCCGCTGGCGTGCTCACAGGTCGTCGTCACCCGATTCAATCTCGCCGAGGACTTCGCCCTCGAGGATCGAGTCGGTGTCGGGGTCCGGTACGGCGTGCCTCTGCTGGAGCTGGATCAGCATGTTCCCCAGCAGCGACGCCATGTCGCCGTCCGCCAGGCCATTGCGGTTGATCAAGTCCAGGCCAAGGAGGCTGGAGCGCCGGTTGATGCACTTCAGCGCCGTCTCGCACGCCTGAACCTCACCCTTGATGACCTTCGGCCACAGGCTCGCCATGATGCGGTCGAGCCGGTCGATCTCCAGCTTCAACAGCTGCTCGCTGGCCATCTGCTCCTGCTTGGCGGCCTTCTGCAGCGCCCGGTCGATGTCCTTCGACACCGACGCCGCGCCCGCGTAGCCCAACCGCTCAGCGATGACCGTGGGCGACACCCCGGCGATGCGCATCTGCACCGCCTGGTAGCGGCGCTGGGAGATCTCCACCTGCCGCGCCTTGCTGACAACCATGAGGGGAACTCCCGGTCTGCTAGTCGGCGTACGCGCGCAGCGCGGCCAGGACGATCTGTGCGGTGCTGGCGTTGCCGTCGCGGGCTCGGATTCGGCCGAGCAGGGCGTTCACCTCGTCGTGCTCGGCGGCGGTCAGCGTGATGAGCAGGTCAGCCGTCAGGCCGGCCTTCGGTCGGGGCGGTGGCGCGTCGTCTTCGTCGCCGTCGTCGCCCAGGTCGTCCTCGTCGTCGTCGAGGTCGATGCGCGGCCGCGCCCGCTCCTGCCGGTCGTCGCCCTCGTCCTCGTCGGCCGCCGCGGCGGGCCGGCGACTGGCCGGGGCGTCCTCGACGATTTCGATACCGCTATCGATGTCGGCGAGCAGGTCGTTCAGGTCGTCGTCGGACCAGCCGGTGCCGTCGAGGTCGTCGAGGCCGCGCAGCAGCCCGGCAAGCACCTGGTCGTCGTACGCGCCGAACTCGGCGGTACGGTTGTCCGCCAGCATGATCCTCGTGGCGGTGTCGTCGTCCACGTCGATCACCAGGGCGGGCACCTCGGCCAGGCCGCGCTTCTTCGCGCCGCGCCAGCGATGCTCACCGGCGATGATCCGCATCCGCGACTTCTGCACCATGACGGTTCCGTAGAAGCCGTTCTTCGCGATCGACTCGGCAATCACGTCCACGTCGCCCCGGTGAGGGTTCTCCGGGTGCGGTTCGAGATCGCCCACCGGGACCATCCGGTACGCCTGGGAGACGATGGCAGGCACGACACCTCCGGGATTGGAAGAGAATTAAGATCGCAGACCGAGCGGTTGCTGTGAATGCGCGACATAGGAGCGTCTGACGTGCACTAGTTGCCGTGATTACCTTATAGGTAACGTTTTGCGGCATGGTGCGGATCGTGATAATTCGTTCGCATCACGTATCGTCGCGCGGGAGACTATCCCTGATAAACACGGGTCGCTGCATGCACGGAAGGTGCACCTTGACGACTGCTGAGGAATTCCTGGAGATCCAGATCCAAATCCAGACGGAGCCGCCGTATGTGGAAGCCTGCCGGAGGCTGATGCGTCAGGTCGCCCGCGTTCTCCGTCAGCAGCACGAGGCGAATCATCCCTTCTTCCTGGGCACACAGCTCCGAGTCCCGAAGAAGGGCACCCCCAGCCACGATGATCTCCTGGTGATCGGACAGGAGCGGCAGAGATGCCAGCCAGCCCTCATGAGGCTGCGGCAGGTCGGCGCTCACGCCGCCGAGTTGGCTATCGCCAACATGCTCGACCATGTCAACGCGTTGCGGCGCACCATTGACATGGAGGAGGACAGGTTGCCGCTGTTCTCGCACAACTCCGTCGTGCGGGTCGTCGCCGAGGCCGCTGCCACCGCGTGCCGGTGGTATGACCCGAGCGCCGACACGGTGACCCGTCTTCTCCGTGCGGCGGTGGGACACCGCTATGACGCGGAGCAGGACAAGAAGGGCTGCGATGCGCTGCCGGCCAATCTGCCATACGTCGCGCAGGCCCAACAGGCAGCGAACGAGCGCCTCGACGATGCGTTGAAGCTCATTTCTGAGGCGGGCATCACCGAAGGGTTAGGCCGTGATCAGAAGACGGTCGCCCACTTGATATGGCGCGACGGCAGGAAGGTTCCTACGAAGATCGAATGGTCGAGTGAGGTTGCCCGCTTGTTCCCCGACCTGCCAAACGTCTATCAGATCGGATCCGGCGCAATTCACAGCGTGCCTTGGCACCTGTCTGAGGTTCTGATTCCTTCAGCCACGGCGGTCTCTGGTCTCCGTGCTTCACCAAACCCGCTGAGCGTGGGAGGGGCGGTAGACACCGCCCTCACAGCCTGCGGGAAGGTAATCGAACGGTTCGGCACGTTCTATGGACTCGACGTCGATGACCTCCTACAGAAAACCGAACTCCGGCGGCGGACCGTCTCGGTGTACATGCAGGAGTACATCCATGAGGTCGATAGAGCTGTCGTCCAAGATTGACTCCTTGAGAACATCGGAAACGACAACATCTTCTCCACCTACCGAGTCAGAAGAGTGGCCGTCAGGACCTCTCATTCTCAGTGGTTGACCCAGATCGACTCGACCGCCAGCGCGCGCATGTCCGACGACGCCTGACGCACCCGGTAGTCGATCCGGCGCCACCCCTTGAGGAGGTCGTCGTACAGCTCCGACCGGTAGCCGGACAGCACGATCGCGCCCCGGCAGGAGTTCAGCAGCTCCAGCAGCTGGCGGTGCTGGTCGTCGGCGTCCATCTCCTTGACGTACCGGCCCGACCCGGCGCTGTTCCGCGTCGAGCGGAGGTACGGCGGGTCAAGGTAGAACGCCGTGTCCGGTGAGTCCATCCGCTGGACGAGCTCCAGGGCGTCGCACTGCTCGATGAACGCCTCCCGTAGCCGGTTCGCGTGCCAGCGCAGCGCGGCGCCCATCCGCTTCGCCGTCATCGGGTTGTTGACCCGCGTCCTCGACGTCGGGCGTCGCCACGACGCGCCCGCCTCACCCGACCGGGACTGCGTGCACTGCACCCACCACCGCCGCGCACGCTCCAGGTCGGACGCGCTGGTGTCGCCGAGCTTCGCCGCCTTGTGTTCGGCGCGGGCGTACGGGGTGAGCTGGATGGCGCGCTGCAGGTCGCGGGGCTGGTCGCGCAGTGTCCGCATGAACGCGACAAGGTCGCCGTTGATGTCGTTGATCGTCTCGATCTTCGCGGGGTCCTTGGCGAAGAACACCGCGGCGGACCCGGCGAACGGCTCGCAGTACACCTCGTGCTTGGGCAGCAGCGACGCGAGGAACGGAGCGAGCTTGCCTTTGGCGCCGTAGTACTGGAACGGAGGGCGCAGCGCCACGAGGACCCTCCTCGCTATGGTGACGGAGTGGACGATTCGATCAGGTGCGCGGCCGCGTGAGCAGGCCGAACCCCTACGACGAGGGGGCGTATCCGGTCGCGATACCGCCGCTGGTCGCGTACGTGCTTCCCGGCGAGGTCCACGAACGGGGCGTTTACCTGCTCGCGTGGCGGCAGGCCGGCCCGAAAGCTTGGGAGGGGCTGGTGACGTGGGTGGTCACCACGCACTCGGAGGCGGGGGCCTTGCATCAGAAGTTCGTGGAGTGGGTGCCCGCCGACGAGCTGCGCCAGGTCCCGGCCGAGGCGCTGCGCGATCGGTACAAGCAGGTGCCCCGGCTCAAGCGGTGAGAGCCGGTGACCCGCTTCGTGGCGATTCACCGGCTCTGGCTTTTGTCGTTATGTCGTTGACCAGGGGAAACGTCCCAGATCGACGCTAACAAGATCAACCTTGGACCTATCCAATGACCTTCGGACGGTCGTGATGACGCGTCAGCGTGCAACTGAGACGCGCGAATCGCGAGCGATCAGCGTTCCGAATGCGCACCAACGCGAGAAACGCGACGAATGCGCAGATTCACCAGACCCGGGCAAGCCGGTACTGCTCGACATCCTCGGCGTGATCCACCGAGTACCGGCAGCCGCCGCACACCGCCCGAGCAGCCCACGTGCCCAGGTTGATCGCGCCGCAGTGGTGCACCCACGCCGACTTGTCCAATGCGCTCGATCTCAACCTGGGCACGCTACCTTCCAGCTGCAGAAACCATGGCCCGATGCAACCCTCGTTCCGCGCTAGCCAGATGGCCAAAATTTGTCGGTGCCGGACGCTAGTCTGCCAATCTTGATCCAACCCGTCGATACAGAGGACACCAGGTGCCCTACCGGCGAGAACACGACCTGCCGCCACAGCGGCGAGGCAAGCTGACAAGGCTCGCCCAACGGATCCGGAGCCTCTTCTCGCCGCCAAGGCGGGCCGAGTCTCCACCCGATGCAGCGAAGGCCCTGCTGGCGGCTCTGCGCGATCCACCTAGCGCGATTCCATCACCTGTTGCATTCAAGATCATCGCTGGTACCGACCTGGAAGCGCTTGGCCTTCGTCTAATCAAAGGCGCCAAGGGCTGGCACTTCACCCTGATGTCCCACAGCGACGTCACCTATGCCCGCTCTCTCGGCAGAATGTGCGACGCCTTCTTCCAGGAGGACCCTGGGGCGAGCGACGAACAACCGCTCCCAGAAATCGACCTGATCGACGTGAGCGCCGACGAACACACACCTGGCGCGGCAAGCAACCTCGTCGAAGGACTCGATGCGCTCTTCCGACGGCTCGGTCCGCCGCCTGATCATCTCCGTACCGAGCGCGCACCACTACTTCACGGAGGCGGGGGAGCTGCCGAATGATTCCTAACCAGGAGCAGCAGCCCCTCACTGGGCTGGAGATCGCCATGCGGTGGGCAGAGCTTCCGTCCGAGCATCTCTCTGCTGCGCTAAAGGCGCTCAACCCGCAGCTTGCCCGTGAGCACGCCTACCGCATGGCGCAGCTCGCCGCTGAGACCCAGGAGAAAGCCGATCGCCGCAATCACCGTCTTCAGATGACGGGCCTGATCACAGGTCTCGTGCTGGCTGTCGGCATGCTCGCGGGCGCTGTGGTGCTCGGGGTCAACAATCAGCCGTGGCTCGCGGCGGCGTTCATGGGCCCCAGCTTGCTGGTGCTCGTGAAGATTTTCGTGCTCCGCGAGTCGGCCGCCGCCGACGTCAAGGCCGTTCAGAAGGCTTACGCCACCGCTCAGGCGCCTGCTGTACCGCCAGCGGCTGAGCCTGGTGCCCCGCCTCTCGTGTAGACGTGCTCGGTCATTCGATTACGGACGCCACGAGCTGCGACGTGTCCTTCTCCAGCCGATCCCGGCTATGCACGTAGATCTCCGTCGTCGAGACGTCCGCGTGCCCCAAGTCCAGCTGAATCTCCCGCATCGTAGCCCCGGCCTCCTCGGCCAGTGACGCGTAGGTGTGCCGCAGCGTGTGCGGCGTCACCTTCGATTCGATCCCGGCCTGCCGGGCGATCCGCTGCACCAGCTCAAACGCCTTCGACCTGTCCCAGGGCCGGCCCGACGAGGTCGCGAACAGCGGGCCCCGCAGGTCCCGCAGTTCCACTCCCTCGAGGCGCGCCCGCTCCAACAGGTAAGCGTCCAGCGCGTGTGTCGTCTCCACCGGCAACCGTCGGATCAGCGGCTTCTCACCCTTCGCAGTGACGCGCAGCGTCCGATACCCGCGCGCGAACGCCAGGTCGTCGATCTGCGCGTTCACCGCCTCCGAGATGCGGACACCCACCTGCAGCAGCAGACGGATCAGCGCCGCAGTACGCAGACGCTCCCGCCCGTGGTCGGCGTCGGCCGCGCGCAGCAACGCCCGAGCATCCGCCTTGGTCAGAGCGATCGTCTCGGAGTGCTTGCGCGGGATCTTCGGCCGCTTCGTCTTCTTGAAACGGTTCGCCTCGATCGCCTCGGCCTCGTGCAGGTAGTCGTACCAGGACGACACCGACGCCAGCACCTGAGCGACCGTCTTCGGCTTCGGCGGCCGCCGGGCCGTTTCCTGGAACCACCGCGAGAACACGTCGCCGTGCGGCTTACGTGCCGCCATCGGATCCAGGCCAGTCTCCGCGCAGAACGCGAACCACCGCCGGATGTTCCGCTCGTACGCCTCGCGCGTGTTCTTCGAGTCGAACGACCACAGCCACGCCCGCGTCAGGTCGAGGATGATCGGCGGGAGGTCGAGAGGGAGCGCGAGGTCGCCGCGCGGCGCCTCAACCAGCTCGGCCGTCACCTCTCCTCACTCGCTTCGCCCACGGCGATGCTGTGTAGGTAGTCCATCGGCGGGTTGGTGCCATTCCCGGTGAGCAGCGCAAGCCGCGTCAGGCGCGCGACCGCGTCCGGGCTGTTGGTCCCGGGGTACAGACCGAGTGCCGCGGCGTTGACTGCGTGCGCAGCCTCCGTCAGGAGGACCTTCTCCGTCTGGGGGTCGAGGTCAGCGTCGATGTGGGGGACCTTGATGAGGACGGCCAGGATGCCCGCGACGTGGAGGTACCGCCAGATGTCGTATGGGTGGCCCGGCTCGTCGTCCTCGGTGGACCGGACCCAGTCGGGGCTGGCCTCCAGGTGCCGCGGTAACTCCTCGGCCGTGGGCCGCACGGGCAGCAGTCGAGCACAGATGGGGGCGGGCGCGGCGGCCGGGTGGAGCCGGTCGCTGCTGTGGTCGCTCATGAGAGCACCTTTCGCGAGGGAAGTGGATCACTCGCGACGGTACCACACAGAGCGGAACATAACTTGGATTATGTTCCGCTATTAACGATCATGACTGTCAGCCCAAGAGACACAATTGCAAGAGTCCAGGAAGACAGATAGCGATCTGATCACAAGCCGACACAGGCTCACCACGCCACGATCAAATAGGCGAGTGAACTCCCGGAGGCCCAACCGCATCGCTTTTGGACTCGTCGCTACCGCCACCCTCCTCCTCACGGGAGCTGGGCTGATCATGGCGCTCGTTAAAGTCAACGGCAAGCCACCGTGGGACCTGGTTCTCCTCCCAGTCCTGCTCGCCCTGCCTTTGATCGTCTTCGCCATGTTGATTGAGAGACGCGACACAGAGCGACGGCTCGCGCAAGCAGGGGAAGTCTCCAGCGAAGCCCTCCAGCGCCGCATCGAGCTCGTCAACAAGGCGTTCGCCGAAGCCGCCACCCTCATGGCCGACCTGCAGCGCGACCTTGCCTCTCAACAAGCCGCCCGTGAAAGACTTATCGCTCAGGCCGAAGAACAGCAGCGACTCCTGGAAATCGACGAGGACCAGGCGGAGAAGATTCGCACGATCCTCGTCGGCGAGACTCAAGCCACCATCCGCGCCGAGCGGCGTCAACAGTGGATGTTCTTCGGTCTCGGCATCCTGGTGTCAATTCCGATCGGCGTCGCCATCAACCTGCTCGTCCCCTAACCAGCGGCGGGGGCCGGCCGCTGGTTGCCGCCCCGCGGCCGCAGCGGCGCCCCCGCCTCCTCCAGCAGCCGGTGAACGAACCCGTACGAGCGGCCCGTCGAGATCGACAGCCCCCGGATCGACTCCCCGTCCAGGTATCGGCGCTTCAGCTCCGCCTTTAGCGCCTCGCGCTCCTCGCCCGCCACCCGCTGATACTTCCGAACCATCACAGCCACCCCTGTCTGATTGCTCTCACGCAGCCGCCGCCAGCCGAGCCCGCAACGCATCCCGGCCCTCCGGCGTCTCGGGCACTTCGTCGCCCCGCCAGATACAGCCCTCGACCGTCGCCAAGTCGGCGAAGTCGTACACGACCTCGCGGCCCGACTTCCCCAGCACCCGCACGCCGTATCGGCGCGCCCACTGCCGGATCGTCACCGCCTCCCGGCCCAGCCGGACAGCAGCGGTCTTCGCCGTCGCAGGGGACATCAACACCCCCTGAAAAGCAAAAGCCCCCGAACCATGATCAGTCCGAGGGCACACGTCTCTCCGTCGCCCGAAAGTGTTACACACCCCGCACCCAGACGCAATTCGACAGCGGAACCGCTATTAGCGGCGGACGGAAGGGGAGCCCTCGTGTCCTGGTCGATGCCTCCCCTTCGCAGCATCACGGGGAGAGGTAAAGGCTTGCACGCTGGGCTTGCCCTCGCGCGACCGCCTCTAGCACCTGTTGCGAGGCTGCATTCATGAACTCTTCCAGAGCGCTGAGTGCTTGGTCACGGCGAGCGTTTAGCTCCGCATGATCTGCCGAGGAATAGATCTTCCACGCGGCATCTAGCGCCTGGGTGGCTAGGTGATTCAGCGCCGAGTCTGCCGTGACAAGCTGGAGTCTGAACAGCGCAGACTTGGCGCTCGCTCGCCGCGCGAACGAGACATCACGTGCCGCCACATCGGTCGGCCCGTCAGGATCCTCCCTGTGCCGATGCCACCGATCGTTTTGACTATAGCGATACGCCGTTAGGGCATCGGCGAACGCGGCGTAGGTAGCTAGCCGTTCCTGCCACAAGCGCTCCTCCCACGCATGCCGCCTTGCCTGCCGGGCGGTACGTAGCTGGAAAACATAGGTGGCCGAAGCGCCTAACAACGTGCCAGCGATCGCAATCAGACTTGCTAGAGCGTTCCCCATCTCACCAGTGGAGCACGAGCGAGGCTCCGCCAGCCGCCACTCTTCAGGAGCTGGTTGACTTAGCGCGCGACCGCGCGGAGCTCCACCTCCCCCTCCACCCGCGCCGACGCCTCCCCCTCCGAAACGTGCGCCCCACACGCGGCACACACGTAGAAGCCCGCTTTCACGTCCCAGCGGAACGACCGCTCACCACACCGGCAGCGCGCCGGCGTCCACGCAGGCGGCTCATCCCCCACCATCCGTTCGAGCAGCATCCGCCACGACAAAGCGAAATCCACCAGGCCCACCAGGTCCTCGTGCGCCAACACCGAATCGAGACGCTCCACCAGCCACGCCGCCGCCCGTGACCGAGCAACCGCCGACCGAGCGCCAACCAGACGCCCCGCCCCGCCCAGGAGATCGCGCGCCTCGTCCTCGAATTCCAGCAGCCTGCCCGTCAGCTTCTCCAGCAGCTCCCCCACCGGAGACACTGCAGGCTTCGGCCGCGACCCCGACACCCGCGACCACTTCGACGGCGGACGAAACCCATCCACCTCCCTGGCGAGCTGCGCAGCGAACGTGTCCACCTCCAACAGCGCAGCCCGCACCGTCGCCCGGCACGTCCCGCACACCAACGGCTCCCCCGGCCGCCACCTCACCTCCGGAACCTCCGGCTCCTCCGGCGGCTCCCCCTCCTCGCCGCGCTTCACCCACTCATCCACCAGATCCGCATGCTCCGCCCGCGCCGCCTCAAAAGCAGCCCACGCACGCCGCGACCTGCCATTACACGGACCAACACAAGCGCCCCGCACCACCGACACACCAGAAGCAAGACCAGACATGGCACCCCCGACCGGTCGAAGAATCCCCACAACACTACAAGATCAACTCGTTTGCGCAGGTACGGAGGCGCATGCAGCCCTGGCCGGCCCCGAACCGGGATACCCCCCGGGGGGTGCCGAAAGCGCCGGTCCGCGTGTGCGGTCCGGCGCTGGTCGGCGCGTCGCGCTACACGCGAACCTTCGCGCGTTCGGCAAGCCTGCCCGCGCTGTGCACGTCGCGCGCTACCTCGTGCCACTCCTTCCGCATCGTGTGCGCGCGTAGGGCCTGCAAGAGGTAAAGCGCTGCGGCGATGTACTGTCCAGCCTGCGTGGCGCTCTCCTGCTCGGCGCGACCCTCCGCAGCGATGAACGCGGCGCTACTCCAGGTCACAAGCACGGTGCCGATGTCGCTTCGCTCCGCCTTCACATCGACCATGACGCGCTGCTGCGCGAGCACGGCACAGCACTGCTCAACCGCGCGCTTGACGGTGTCGAACTGCTCACGCTGCCGGGCCTCCCGGCTGCTCGGCTGCACGCTCGGCAGCGTGGCGAAGAACGGGCGGACGTCGCGCCCCCGCAGGATGTAGCCGTTCCACGGGTTGCGGGGGGACAGTCCGGCGACAGTGAACACGCGCCCCCGGTAGTCCTGCCGGTCGCCCTGATAGGTGACCTCCGTACCCTGCGGGAGGTAGGCCGCTAGGGCGTCGGCAGACTCCCGGCAGATCTTGCCCGCGCCGCGCTGCAGCATGCTGCCCAGCTCGCACGGGATCGGCTCGTCGGTGCACTTACGGCACCTGACCGCGTGGTCGGCAACCGACCTACGCGCGCTCAGCGCGTGGTCACGGGCGACTTCGGCTTGCTCTCGGCGGATCATGGCTAGGGCCTCCTACGGCGTCTGTGGTGTCGGTGTGGGGGTCGGGGTGGGGACCGGGGCCCCGTGGTGGCGTCACGGGGCCCCGGGTGCTGCTAGGCGTCGGCCTTGACCTCGTCGGCGTCGGCGGCCTCGTCGGCGGCCTCCGCGTCCGTCTTGGCGTCGCCCTCCTTGGTGAGGGCCGCGATGATCTCGCTGACCTGCTCCCATGTCAGGTCGCGGTCCGCCATGACCTCGTCGTAGGTGTCGGCCGTGTGCGGGGCCTTGAACTTCTCGGCGAACTTCCACACGAGCCGCACGGCGGCCACGTCGGCGGCGCGCTTGGCTGCGGCCTTGCGGCGGGCCTCGATCTCCTTGCGGTACTCGGCCATGCTCGGAAGCTCGGCCAACAGCTTCTGAACCTGGCTGGCGGACGTGCCGGGGACCTTGCCAAGCTCGGTCAAGGTCGCCGTACCGAAACCAACCTGCGCACCGACGTGCATGCCGACCAGCGCGAACGTGGAGAACTTGACCGCGCTCTTGCCGGTGCCGCGCGTGGCGATGCACTCGGCGGGAAGGTCCTTCAGCTCGTCGCCGGTGATGATCCGGTCTGCCGTGCTGCCCTCGTTCTCGGACTTGGCCAGCTCGTCAAGGCGGCCGGTAGCGGCCAGCCCCAGCACGACGAAGCCGATGGGGCGGCTGATGCCCATCCGGGTGAAGGTCTTCGGGTAGGCGACGTTCAGCGACTCGATCGCGTCGAACAGTGCGGCGGGGTTGGTGTTGAGCTGCATTGATCTGCCCTTTCCGGGGTTGGGTGCCCGCCCAGACGGTCCGGGCGGGCGGTTGGGTTAGAGCTGCTGCGTGTCGTCGATAGCGGGTTCGCTATCGACGGTGCTGGTAGGGGGTCCGCTATCAGCGTGGCGGCGCTGTCTGCGTCGGTGCTTGATCAGCAGAGCGACACAGACGGCGGCGGCTGAGAGCATCACGGCCCACCAGATCCACCACACCAGCGCGGGCGTTTCGGTGGACGTGTTGGCCGCGTCGATCTGGCCAGGCTCGCCGGTCTGGCCAGGCTCGCCCTGGTCGCCCTTGGGTCCGGGAGTACCGGTCGGACCGGGCTTGCCGGACGGTCCTGGGCTGCCGTCCCTACCGGCGGGGCCTGCGGCACCGATCGGTCCGGGTTCGCCGGTACCGGCGGGGCCTGTCGGTCCCTGGCTCCCATCGGTGCCGGGCTTGCCGGACGGTCCGGCGTCGCCCTTGTCGCCGTCCTTGCCGTCCTTGCCGGGCTCGCCTTGGGGTCCGGGCGGTCCGGATGGTCCGGGCTCGCCCTGTGGGCCCTGAGGTCCGGCGTCGCCCTTGTCGCCCTTCGGACCGGGCTCGCCCTGGGGTCCGGGGCTCACTCCTGCCGGTCCGGGCTCGCCTTGGATGCCCTGAGGTCCAACGTCGCCCTCCGGTCCGACGTCGCCCTTTGGTCCGGGCGCGCCCTGCGGGCCGGGGGGACCGGTCGGGCCAGGCATGCCCTGCGGTCCGGGCTCGCCCTGGGGACCGGGGGCACCTTGCGGGCCGGGAGGTCCGGGCGGACCGCTAACGGTCACGGTCGCGACGGGATCGGCGGCGACCAGATGAGCGCTGGTCATGCCGCCTCCCGTCAGTGTGTACGCGGCAAGTAGCGCAGCGGCCGCACCGGCGGCCATCCACGCTGCTCGCTCGCTCGTTCGTGTCTGCATGATGATAAACCTAGACCGAACAAGACATGAAGTGCACCAGATTTGGTAACGGTTTTCCGGCGGTCTGGTAACGGACTGATTACGTATGTTGTGCCTGGTAAAGGCATAATTCCGAGTCAGGGCATGCCAGTTTTCGTACTTATGTTCGGATCGAACAGGGGCTGGCCGAGGCAAAAATCGAGTATGTGTTCGATAAGTCGTCAGTCAGGCTGATCATCTGCATTGGCACCAATTCGCCAGGTTCACCGGCGAGCGACCAGTTGCCCAGCCCCCGATTCTCGATGATCTTGCTTTCATCGCTAGAACGCTCTGAGATCGACGTAGAGCGGTTGATCTCCTGGGGGTACTCCTACATACCAGTCTGCACCTGTGCGCGTCTCTCCGTTAAGCTCAGCGCTTCCTAGACGGTGCGTCGCATCACGCATGGTGCGTCAGATGCTTCATGGTGCGTTTGGAGGCACGAGAAAACCCATCAGCGACGAGGAGGTGTGCTCGGCTCGTGCTGATGGGTTTCCGGGGCGTTTTGGCTGTTCTGGGGCTACTTTCCGCGTGGTTTCAGGCCTTCACCTCGCGGGCGTCCCTGGTGTTTGTGCTGGTCAGTGGGTCGGGTTATCCGCCAACGTGGCGTGCTGTCGCAGCATCACCTCAAGGGCTTGGGCGCGTTGGATGAGTTCGGCGACCTGGTCGGCTTCGTCGAGGAGTTCGGCGGGGTCGCTGATCTGCCCGTCGTAGGCGTCGGTTTCGTATCCGCTGGTGTCGCCGCCGAACGGGTAGCCGTCGCCGTCTGGGATGGCGTCGGCCAGCTGCGTTCGCAGTGCGTCGCGTTCGGCGGGCTGGACCATCTGGGGCCAGGTATCGCGGACGGTGAGCGCGAATTCGTAGGCGTCGGGCCAAGGCTCGCTGTCGGTGTACAGGTCCCAATCGCGGTCGAAGTTTTCGCGGGCGGCTGGGGTGAGCGCGGCGCGGAGGGGCTGGAATTCGGGGATGTCGGCTGCGGGCGGCCGGTCGTCTTCGAGCTGCTTGACGAAGGGGTCGCCTGCGGCTTCTGCGGCGGCGAGTCGTGGTGCTCGCTGGGTGAGCCATGCCTGGTATTCGGCGGGCTTGTGGGTCTGGCAGGGCGCGATCCACCCTTCGTCGCCGTCGCAGAGGCAGGGCGTTTCTGTGGTCATGCTTCATCCTTTCTTGCTTTGGCGTCGGCTGCGCAGCCTCGGCAGGGCAGGTCTTGGTGGTGTGTGGGGCACCGGCCGGCCGCTGGTGCGGGTGTCTCAGTCTGCCCCTGCGGTAGGTAGGGGCGGGGGTCTTTCTCCAGGGCCCGCTTGACGTACGCGGTCTTGTTCTGGATCCGGCCTCGGCCTTTGTCGAGGATCGTCTTCCTCACCCAGGCGGCGTAGTCGGCGGTGATGGGCTGCGCTGCGAGCGGAGCGAGTAGGCGCATGACCATCTCATCCACTTGACGAAGATCATCATCGTCGTCGTCGATTGATCGGCCGACCTGGTACGGCGGGATAGATGACTGACTAGATGTATTTGTCTTTGGGATGGGGTGGGATGGGAGTGGGGCATCGTCTTTCGACGCGTCGTCGGTCGCGTCTTGAGACGCGTCTCCCCCGGTGTCTCGTTCAGCGCGCTTCTTGTCCAGCCACCGCTCTTGACGTGCACGTTTCGCTTCGCGGTCCGCTCTGATCTTCTCGGCGGACGACTGGTATTCGAGGTAGTCGTGGACGGTCCATCCGCCGCCGTTTTCTGCGTCGTTTTGCTCCCAAAGTCCAGCGCAAACCAGCTCGTTTGCGTACCGTTTCGGGCTCCGCACGTCCGACACGTACGTGATCTCCGACTCGGCGATGCGGCCGTCCGTGAGGTTGGCGTTGCACCAGCACAGCGCGGACACGTACAAACGGAACGCCTTGTCCGACAGCCGCCGAACCTTCCGGTTGACCGGGAACTGGTCATCTACACGAACCCACGGCACGGGCCGCCTCTCCTTCGCGAGCTGGTTGTTCAGTTGGAGCTGGAGCCACCGAGGGAAGAGGCGTCCCACAACCGTAAGCGGTACCGCTATCAGCGGTCATCTTGCTCTCGGCGGCCGCCCGGTCAGGTCGTACTGCTGTCGCAGGCCGGGGTCGGATAGGACGTGGTACGCCTCCCCGATCTCCTGGAACCTGATCCGTACCTTCGGGTCGGGGTTGACGTCGGGGTGGAGGTGGCGCGCCAGCCGCCGGTACGCCCTCTTGATGTCGTCCTGGGTAGCAGTGCGGGCGACACCGAGCAGTTCGTACAGGCGCCCAGCCGGCGGCGACGTCTTGGGCGGCCGCGGCGGCAGCGCTTGGACGCGCGGTTTTCCGGTGCAGGTTTCTACGTGCCGCGTCATCCGCTTCGCGTGAGGCACTAGCGCCAGCAGGTCAGGGGTGATGCGCTGGGACCGCAGAACCCCGTGGACGTCCCTCCACACGGCGGTGTTGCCATCCGGGTGCGGGGCCAGATTTATGGGGACCTCCACGCCGGCGGCGGTGCGGGTCCACCAGACGTCCTTCCCGCACGGCAGCTTGTCCTTCGTGCCCCGGCATGGCCCTCGGTCAGATCTGGGGAACACGCTGCCTCTTCCCGGACGGCGTGGTCGTCACTTCTTGCCGCCGGTGAGCCGCTCGAACAGGGCGTTGATGGCGCTGAGCTCGGACTTTACCTGGTCCCGCTCGGCCCGGACGTCTTCCAGTTCCATGAGGAGGTCATCATGGTCGGCGCGGACCTTCTGCAGCTCGGCGCGGGCCTCATCCCGTTCGCGGATCGCCTCGTCCAGCTTGGCTTCGACCTGGCGGACGGTCTGTTCGAACGCGATGAGGGCCTGCAGGGCGGCGCCGCCGGTGGCGGCCGGCGCGGCGGGTTCGGGTGCGGGTGTTGTCGTCTTGGCCTTGACCGCGGCCGCGACGGTCCGGGGATCCGGCTTGGGCTTGGGCGTGGTCTTGGTGACGGTCAATCCGCCGTTGTTCCACTGCAGCGCGATCCACCACACGGGCGGGGTGGCGCGGGGCCGGTGGCAGCGGGTGTGCTCGGTCCGGTTGAGGTACTGCCGGACGTCCTTCTCGTGCACGGAGTCCCAGTCGGGGCATGCGGCCTTGATGATGTCGGCGAGAGCGCCCACCCACTGGACGCCGGGGACGTTGCCGTTGGTCAACTGCTTGTCGCCCTGCTTGCGGGCCTCTTCGCGGAGCAGCTCCCACAGGGCTTCGGCGTCGGCGGCGATGTCGCGGGGCTTGGTCCTGGTGACGTTGGTGGTCTCGCCGATCGTCGGCACGTCGGTGTCTCCTTCGGAAGTGGTGGCGGTGGTGGTGGCGAATTTGGTGAGGTAGGGGATCACTTCGGTTTCGCGGGCGTGCAGCATGTCCGCGTACGGCTTGGCCTCGACGGGGCCGGGGGTGTGGAGGATGCCGCCTGACACGTACGGTCGGAGTCCATTCGCGTAGGCCGCGGCGAGTAGCGCTTCAACGCTCCACCAGGTGTCACGGGGCATGCTGTCGTCTTTCTCGGTGGCGTGGTCGGTGGCGGCGACCATGGGTGAGGGCTTGGCGGGGTGGTCACGCAGCAGGGAGCGGATCTCGGTCTTGTAGTTGTCCAGGCCGCGGCCCATGGCCTGCAGCGGGATGGAGCCGGTGCGGCCGTTCTTGGGGTTGGTGATCTCCCACCGGCCGTTGGCGAGCTTCATGTCGAAGCCCAGGCGTTCGGTCTCGGCTTCGACGAGTTTCTTGACGTCGGACTTGCTGGTCATGTGGCGGGTCTCCTCCAGAGGGGAAGGCGCATGTAGTCGGCGAACGCTGCGGTGCCTGCTGCGCCTCGGCTCTTGGGGTTCAGGTGGGCGAGGACCCCGAAGTCGCCGGGCCTGCCTACGGCGAGGCCGAGCATGTAGCCGTTGCGGTACGGCCCGGCCGCCCGGGACAGTTCGGGGACGTCCCACGGCGCGGGGTGCGTTTCGACGGTCACGCCGGGCGTGTTGTTCGCCCACTCGTACGTCCACCGGTCGCTGCCGGGCGGGTCGTCGGTGTCGGGGTTGTAGCCGACGATCACGTGGAGGCGGCCGCCGGCGCGGGCCCGTACGTCCTCCAGGTCGTCGCGGACGCGGTGACGGGCGGCGCCCCGCCACCCTGTGTAGACCAGGGTGAGGGGGCGTGGCCGGGCGAGTTCTTCGAGCTTGTCCCGGAAGGCTTGCCGGATGTAGTCGGCGGCTCCCGGGGTGATGCGTTCGTCGTCGAGGATGTGGGCGAGCAGGTGGCGCAGGTGTGTCCGCTCCCCCGTGGTCAGGTGCTCGAGCATCAGCCGCCGCCCCCACCGCGCGAGCCCAAGCCTCCGCGCACGATCACCTTGCCGCCGCGGCTGGTGATTCCGACGTTGCTGGGGCGGACGATGGTGGCTCCGTGGACGCGGCCGCTGGAGTAGGAGCCGCCGTACACGTAGATGTAGGTGGCGTGGGAGCCGCCGTCGCAGAACCGGTCGTCCACCGCCCGATAGCTGCCGTCAGCGGCGATCGACGTGGTGTCCACGCAGTCGGCTGTGACGGTCTCCTCGTCGTCCTGGGCCAGGCCTATCGCGACCGCGCCGCCCACGATGAGTGTCGCTATGGCGGTGAGCGTCACGATCGTGATCGCTTCCGACCTCCGCTGTTGCCTGCGGCGCGCCTCCCATGTGGTCATCGGCTTTCTCCCTTGTGGGTGCAGGTGTCGGCGGTCTCACCGTGCAGCG
This sequence comes from Nonomuraea sp. NPDC049784, assembly GCF_040659615.1. Lineage (NCBI taxonomy): Bacteria > Bacillati > Actinomycetota > Actinomycetes > Streptosporangiales > Streptosporangiaceae > Nonomuraea > Nonomuraea sp. NPDC049784. The sequence continues at coordinate 5,740 of NZ_JBFAMX010000025.1, read as the reverse complement.
CGAGGTGGTCCGCGCACGGCCAGGTGGGGCAGGCGTCGTTCGCGCATACGGTGATGGGCCTGGGCGCGCACATGGGGCACAGACTCAGGTGAGGCTCCACCCACTGCTTGGCATGGTCGCGGCAGCGAATCCACGTCTCGGTCGTGGTGGGCTGGTGGCGCGCGTCGATCCGGTTGAACGCTTCGCGCAGGTCTGCGTCTCGGCGGGCGCCGTTCAGCAGCTTGTCCAGCGCTTCCGCCCAGGTGGTGAAGCGGACAGCCCGGTCGTCCAGGTACGCCGTCGCCGGGAGCTTCCTGTTCGTAACGAGCAGCTGCCCGCGCTCGTTCCAGAACGTCATGGGCGCGTGGATGGTGCCTTCCACGCAGCACGTGAAGCCGTGCCCGGCCAGCCACTCGGCCACCTGCCGGGCGTTGCGGCTGGTGTGGATGAACACCGGGTGGTGCTCCATCAGGGCGCGCAGCCCCTCGAGGGCGCCCTGGATCGGACGGTCGTAGATCGTGCCGTCGTGCCAGCCGACCGTGTAGGCGTGGATCACGCCGTCGAAGTCCACTCCGATGGCCATCAGACCTGCACCTTCTTCCCGCTGGTCAGCGCCTCGACGAGCGCGTCAGCCAGCGACTCGGCCGACAGCGTGATCACGCCGTCCGCCGGGAGCGGCATCTCGGGGATGTCGATCTGGGCAAGCGCGTGGACGAGCTCGGCCCGAGTCACGAGCAGCGCCTGGTCGGCGTCGTCAGCCGGCCCGAGGTAGCGCAGCCCGTAGTTCTCGCCCCGCTTTGCCACGTCCCACCGGCCGGTGACCGTGCCACGCGTAAAGTCGGCGGTCATGAGCATCTGATCGAGGTCCTTCAAGAACATCGGGAACTCGTGGCCGTCCTGGTCGGCCCAGAAGAAGCGCGCCGCCGACCGGCCGCGCTCGAAGCCCGTCACCTTCAACGTGGCGGTGAACGGCTCGTTCAGCCGCCAGTCGTACGGGATCTCGGTACGAACGCCGTTGGCGTAGGTGTAGCGGGTCTTCGGGTAGTGGATGAGGTTGCCCTGCTCGTCGTAGGGGGCTTCGGTGACGGGCATCAGGTAGTCGGTCCTTCCGATGGCGGCCAATTCATGGCCTCGTCGATGATCACGAGGGATGCGCTCTGGCCCCGCCAGGTGCGGCGGCCCTTCATGCGCTGCTTGATCTGCTCTTGCGTCGGCGGGGTCCAGCCGTGCCAGCCGGCTGCGGGAGTCCACCGCTGGAAGTGGTCCCGCTGCGCGAGGCCGCACCAGCGGCACCCGTTCGGCTGCGCGACCACCTGCTCAGCCATGGCCACGACGCACGCTGCGCCGCTCCCGACGCGACATATACAGCTGGATGCCGTACGCGCCGCCGCGGCGGTGCGCGATCCACTCCGCTTCGGCGTAGCCGCCGGGCTCGACCCCGACCGTCCGGACGGTCTCAACGAACTCCGTCATGGACATGGGGAACATGTGGCTCTCGTCGTCGAGCCACATCACGTATCCGGCGGCGCGGCCGCGGGCGAACTGGGACAGCTGCAGGCGCGCGGTGAACGGCTCCGGAGCGCGCCACACGATCTCCCCTTCCGGGGTCCACGCGGCGCGCAGGAGGTTACCGAACTCGTCGAACGGCACCAACGCCTTGTCGTCGTCGTTCAGGTCAGCGGCCATCACTGGTCTCCCTTGCTGGCGGTCTGCGCGAGGACGTGGCGGACGAGGTCGGCGCCACGCAGCCCGGTCCCTGGTGCGGGGTGCGGGAGGGGGGCGGCCGGCGGGGTGTGCTCCCATCCGTTGGCGCGGAGCCAGGTGACGAACGCGAACGCGAAGTCGGTCGTACTGGCCCGGTCATCGGGGTCGGTGTGGTCGCGTTCGTAGGCGCGGGCGGCGAGTTCCTGTATCGCTTTCTCGCTGGCGTCGCTGGTGGTCATGACGCGTTCCTTTCTCGTGCTGATATGCGCTGCTGGCGGCGCCGGTAGGACTTGCGTTCGTCCTCGTCGAGGCCTCCGGCGACGCCGTGCTGCGCTGCGCTGACCTGCAAGTTGAAGTCCAGGCATTCGTCCCGGACGGGGCAGCGGCGGCAGATCTCCTTGGCCCGCTCGATGCGGGTTTCCTTCTGCTTGGGCGTCTCGCGGGGTTCGTCCTCGCCCGGCCCGTAGAACAGGGCCGAGTCCTCGTCTTTGCAGGCGGCCTGCTTGTGCCACGCGGGTGCCATCAGCGCCTCTGCTCGATCAGGCCGAGGTGTCGGGCGGCCGCGCTGTACCGTTCGACCTGGCGCGGCGACACGCGCATGCCGTCCGCGACCTGCTGCAGCGTGTTGCCGTCGTTGAGCAGCTGCGCGCACTGCTGGACCTTGGCGAGGCTCCGCGACGTGACCGGCATCCAGGCCGGCCCGGTCTCGGGCTTGATGACGTGGTATCCGGCGTTGCCGAGCGCGTCGAGGATGTCGTCGGCGGTGGGCGTGCCCGCCGTCAGCGCGTCGGAGATGACGTCGGTTGCCGTGTCAGTCATGACTGGTCTCCTCATTGCTCACCTGATAGCGGTTCCGCTTTCGACTGGCTGGTGGTCACGCGGATGCTCGCAGCTCGCCCACGTTGATCTGGGAGCGTCGTAGAGCCACTTCCAGCGCTTGCCACGTCGTGCCGAGCCGTTCGGCGAGTCGGTCCCCGTCGATCTCGTTGGTCTTCGGGTTGATCGGCGGGTCCGTGGCGAGGATGAACTGGGCGTCCTCGATCAGGGCCTCGCGGTTCCGCATGACACGCAGTCCCTCGAGGGTGCCCTTCTGCTGGAGCTTCTTGAGGTGCCGGGCGCACAGCAGCCGCTCGTCCTTCGACCCGTGAATGCAGGTCGGGTAGGAGCAGCGGACCATCGTCCACGGCTTCGCGTCGGGCTCGTCGATGGCGTCCGCCCACGCTGCTGCTGGGAGCCACCCTTGGGCGGCCGCGTGTGAGCGAGTGACACCAACTGAGCGCTTCGGGAGGTACTCCGCCGGGTCGAGGGTGTGCAGCTCGTCCGCAACGTGGTGGACACGTCGCGCGATGCCTACATGGATGGTGGCCTGATCACCGGCGCGGACCACCAGCAGGTGTTTCTCGTCCACGTCCGCCCGGGCGGCGATCTCCCGTATCGACCAGCCCTCCACCGCGAGTGCCCGTAGACGTCGTACGCAGCCGATCGCGTTGATCCGTACATGGTCGGGCAGGTCGTCCACGACGAACCCGAGGATCGCGTCAGACACGCGGGCGCTGATCTTCGCGGGAGGGTTGAGCCCGCGGCCGGGCGTCCCGTCCATGAGGTGGGAGACGGTGGACTTCGGCAGCCCAACCGCTTCGGCGAGGGCTCGGTAGCTGACCCGCCACATCCGGTGTATGTTCCGCACGTGCCTGCGGGCGTCATCAGCGTTCACCAGTCCGCGCCATGTTCCGGCGCGCAGCTTGATGCTCCGGTTGCGCTGGTAACGGAGCTGGGCTTGAGCGACCGCGTCGCGGGTCACCGTCACCGGGTCGCCTCCGGCCACGTCAGCTTGTCCAGCGCGGCCCGGTGCGCCTTCGGCATGTCGGCCAGTGGGTAGCCGAGGTGGTCGGCGCCCAGTGCGGCGAGCGTCGCGGCGTCGGCCATGTTGTCGTCGCCGCCCGTGATGAACATCGGCAGGCGGCGGGCGATCGAATCGACGACCTGGGCCTTGGTGCCGCTGCCCTTGCCAAGCGCGTACGTCTTCAGCGTGCCTTGCGGGACCTCGACGATGGGCACTCCGGCGTCCGCGATGATGCCCATCGTCCGGTAGTAGAGGTAGGAGCGCTCACCTGCGCCGCCGCGGCCGCCGTCCTGCCGATTGAAGACGAGCTTTTCGACCAGGACGAGATCAGCCTTCTCGGCGCTGGATATCACGATGATGCGGCTGGCCAGGTCGTTGAGCGTCCGGTACTTGGTGCGCAGGGGCATGTTGGTGATGCCGTCGCGGCCGACCTTCTCACACCAGCCAAGGCCGTTGGCCATGCCGGTGGCGGTGAGGGAAAGGTCGAGGCCGACCACGTGGAAGGGGATCACGGTTTCCATTCCTTCGGGGTTCTGAGGGTCTTGTGTAGGTCGTGGTCGCGCCAGAAGTCGGACCACTGTGCGGGGCACTTGGCGACCTGCTCAGCCGGCCGGGTGGCCCGGTGGTCTCGGTCGCCTCGGGAGCGTCTCCGATCAGCCCGGTGGCTGATCACTGCGAGGATGACCACCGCGGCGGCGGCCAGCACGCTGAGCGCGCCGATCGCCGCCAGGATGTCCTTCACGGTCACGCCGTGGCGTCCGGCTGGAGCCCGTCGAGCTGGGCGCGCAGCGAGGTCTTCTCGGCGACCGTCGCGATCAGGTCACGCTCGGCCGACTCGGCGCGCTCGGCCTGGGCGTTGCACTCCCCGGCCAGCTTGTACGCCAGCTCGGAGGCGGCGTCGTACTGGGCGCGCAGCGCGGTCATCTCAGCCTCGATGTCGCGGTGCGCCATGACGACACCGACGACCAGGCCGAACATGGTCCCGGCGGCTAGGCAGACGACGGCGATGACGAACGCCCACCAACCTCCGAAGACGATCAGCCCGCCGACGAAGGTGATGGCCACGCCGAACACGAGGTACTTCTGGTACGGCTCGACCTTGGTCTCGATCTTCACTTCGTGACCTCGTCTTCGATGGCCAGGATGTTCGGGTAGGACGAGGTGACCTGGACGCGCCAGCCGTTGACCTTGACGCGGTACGTGTGGCCTTCCTCCAGCTCGCCGTAGATGTCGGAGCTGTTGAACTTGAGGGACAGGAAGGCGTCGGTGTTCTCGTACACGTCGCCGTCCTTGTCCCAGATGAGGTAGCGGCACGACTCGGAGTTGTCGCAGACCCGCTCCTTGTCCTTGACGGTGATCGTCTCCACGCGGCTGGTGTTGAGCTTGGCCACGCCGACGATGACAGCGATGACGAGTCCGAGGATGGCAACCCCGAACACCAGCAGTTTGAAGTTGTCGTGGCGGTTCATTGCGCACCGCCCTCGAGGGCGGCGTCGATGCGCGCCTGCTGGTCGGCGGGGACGTGCGACCGCATCATCTCGGTGATGATCTGGTAGCCCGGCCTGCCCACGAAGCTCTCGCCCTCGTTCGCCTTGTCCATGGCGATCGCGGCCGCGGTCGGGAACGGCAGCTCGACGCCGTGCGCGCGGAGCACGGTGTCGAGGGATTCGACGGTGGGGAGCTCGCATGGGGTGTCTCCGAGAGAGAAGATCTCGGCCTCCTCCTCATCGTCGGAGGTGGCCGGGTCGATCGCCGTGGCCCAGAACGTCGCGAGGGGTGCGTCCCAACCGACTGTGATGGTGCGGCCCTCGGGCGAGCCGGGAGGGGTGGGGATGGTGTGGCGACTCATGTCAGCCTTCCATTGGTCAGGGTTGGTCAGTGGTCGTCGTCGGCTCGCGCCCGCAGGAGGGCGATGCCGGTGTCGGTGGACTTGGCCAGCTCGAACGCGGCCGCGTACTCGGGGAACCCGGCGGCCAGCCGGGCTCGGTTGAGTGCGTCGGCGGCGTCGAACGCCTGGAGGAGCTTCTGCACGAAGGTGGAGCCGGGCCATCCGCCGCGGCCGAGGTGGAACAGGACGTGCGCGGCGGTCTCGGGGGTGATGTGCGGGTCGGTGACCTGCTGGTCGATGCTCATCCGGTCTCCCGTGGTGTGGCGGGTCGGGCCGGCGCGGACCCGGGCGGGGCCCGCGCCGTGGTGCAGGGGTCACCCGCTGGC
>NZ_JBFAMX010000024.1:0-45993 GCF_040659615.1 Nonomuraea sp. NPDC049784 | reverse complement strand
CGCGGCGCTCGGACCACCGCACCACGCGGGCGTACACGAAGATCGTGAGCACGGCCGTCGCGACGCCGAGGAGCAGGGTGAGAAGCGCGTTCCCCTGTACGGCACCCACGCCCATGCTGCCGACGAAAGCGACCACCGCGACAGGCACGAGCTGTTTCAACAACCGCATGACGACTCCTTTGTGAGGTTCCGCGGCCGGAGCGCCGCGGCTACGTCGAGAACGCTAGGGATTCGGCGGTCTGGAATCGTCCCCGCACGGCGGACATTCGCGGGTAGCTCGCACGGGGGACAGGCGCGCATGCGATTCGTCGTACGCCGCCGCCGCGGCGTACGCACCGGACGTCAGAGCGTGGCGATCGCGGCCCTGTCCGGCAGACCGCGTTTGTCCCCCGCGCGAGCTACCCGCGAATGTCCACCGTGCGGGGACGATTCCAGACCGCCCGATCCGTAGCGTTACGGCGCAGCCATGGCGCGCTGTCCGCTTTCCCGCTACACCGCCGTGCGCATCACCCCGGCGTCGACTCCCTCACTGGAGGACCTCATGCTCCGCAAGATCAAGACATCCGTTGCGGCCGCGCTGTGCTGCACCGCGCTCGGTGCGGGGGTCGCCGGCTGCGACGGCGACGCGATGGAGAACTGGGACCCCCTCGCCCCCGCCACACGGACAGCCGATGCCGCCCCGATCTCCGGGACCGAGAAGATCAAGGTCGCGGGCCGGTCGGTGAACGTGTCCTGTTCCGGCGACCCGGCGAAGGGCCAGCCGGTCATCATCCTGATGCACGGAGCAGGTGACGGGCTGGACAAGCTGGCCGCCCTCCAGAAGACGCTGAGCAAGCAGCACCGGGTCTGCTCCTACGACCGGCTCGGCGCGGGCGCCAGCGACCAGCCGGACGGCCCGCAGGACCTCTCCAGCACCGGCAAGATCCTCACCGGGGTGCTCGACCGGATCGCCGGTGACGGCCCGGTCGTCCTGGCCGGGCACTCGCTGGGCGGGCTCATCGCCGCCAGGTACGCCCCCGACCATCGGGACAGGGTCAAGGGTCTGGTCCTGATGGACGCCACACCCTCGACCATGGTCGCCGACATCTCCAGGACGATCCCCGCCTCCGCCAAGGGCCCGGCGGCCGAGGTGCGCGCCCAGAACCTCGCGATCTTCCAGGGGCAGAACCCGGAGAAGCTCGTCATCACCGACGGCAAGGTCCGTTCCGCCGGCAACATCCCGGTCGAGGTGATCCAGCACGGCAAGCAGTACCTCGCGGCCATCCCCACGTACGGGCCGCGCCTGGAGCAGGCGTGGTCCGCAGGCCAGCGCAAGTGGCTCGGCCTGTCCCGCCGCAGCAAGCTGAGCACCGCCAAGAACAGCGGGCACTACATCTACCTCGACCAGCCCGAGATCGCCGTCCAGGCCATTCAGCGCGTCGCCTCGCAGGGCCGCACGCCGAGCGAATGAGGAGTAACCGGCCGATCGCACCGTGTCGTCACGCGGTGATCAAGGCGTTGGCCGCGGTTGGCGTAGCCGGGAGAGACGCGGCTGGGTCCACTTCTTCACTGTTCGTCGAAGAAGTCGCGTAGAGCCTGGGCGACGACGACGGGGTCTCCGTCGTTCTCCGGCCCCGAGTGCCCGAGACCCGTGAGGGTCATCCTCCGCGCGTGGGGGAGAACGGCCGCGAGTTTGTCCAGCGCGACGGAAAAGTACGCCGGGCTCTTCGACCCGCCGAGCAGCAGTACCCGCGCCCGCAGCTCCGTGTAGTCCTGCGCGGTGTCGGCCAGCTCCCGTATGATCTGCATGTCGCTGAACGCGTCACGCAACGTGCTGGCGGATCCGATCGCGGTCAGGCGCACTCCACAGAGGCCGCAATCGAACTCGGTGTCGAAGCCGGTGTGACAGGCTGGGAACTGACTGGGCGCGCCGGCTACGGCGTATACAGGCAGAACGGGTGACCGTCCGGGTCGAGGTAGACGCGGACGTCGTCTTGGGGCTGGTAGTCCGCGAGGGTCGCCCCGGTGGCGATCGCGTGCTCACCGGCGGTCTTGAGGTCGTCCACCTCGATGTCGAGATGCATCATCATCGGTGGTTCGCTGGGACCGGCCGGCCACACCGGCCTGACGTAGGCCCCCTCGGTTTGGAACGACAGCCCGGCCCCGCCGTGCGGCGGGCAGATCTCCACCCAGTCCGGCTCCTCCTGCCGCACCTCCCACCCGAGCAACCGCTGATAGAAGCCCGCTAATTGCGCGGCGTCGGCTGAGTCGAGCACAGTAGCTGTCAGCGTCATCCGTGGCCGGCCAGACACTTCGCCTCCTCGATAAGTGCGTTGGGACCGCTCGAACTGGACCCGTCTACCCGTTCTGCTCGATCCACGACCGTTGTAACCAGCGCGCTGATGACTCAGGGAACACCGGAAAGACCCAGGTCGGCCGCGTGATCGAGTCTTACGGCCGCGAGATTCTTCCTTACGTGCGCCTCGTCGGCGTCACCGCTTATGTGGCGGTGGGCGGTTCCTCGACGCCCTCGCCCGCACACCACCGGCGCAGCAGCACGTACACCCGGCGCCGCGAGATCCCCAGCTCGACGGCCGCCGCGTCCGCAGCCGCCAGCCGCACCCGAGCTTGGACGGCCAGCCGGCCGATTACCTCGGCCTGGCATGTCTCATCGGGGGCGGTCAGCACACCCCGCTCGATGATCTGTGCCCGTCCGCCGTCCATGCCAGGACCTCACCGCCGCGCACACGAGTACGGAACAAGACGCACCGTAGCGCAGGAGACGATCCGTGGGGCCCTTCCACGCGGGCTCACCGTCCTCGCCGGACAGGTCGACCGGTCCGTCCCGCTGCCTTTGCCTTTCCCTCCATGCATCAGCTACTGGCGGGCCAGTACAGGAGATCGCCAGGCGTAGCGTTTTGACACCCCGCATAGATAACCGCTAACTATTAGCTAGCCGTTAGGGGGTGTGGAGTGCAAGACGCAGTGCTGGCGATGCTCGCCAAAGAACCGTCGCACGGGTATCACTTGCGTGCTCGGCTGCAGCAGAGTCTCGGCCCGCTGGGCCAGTCGATGAACCCCGGTCAGATCTATGTGACGTTGGCCCGGTTGGAGAAGGCGGGGCTCGTTGTCTGCGAGCGGGCGGATGGCCTGCCTGAGCGGCCGGAGCGCAAGGTCTATGCGCTGACGCCGGCCGGGCAGCAGCGGGTGGCCGCCTGGCTGGCCGAGGTGGGCTGGCCGAAACCGGACCTGGCGGAGTTTCATCTCAAGCTCGTCGCTGCTGCCGCCGCCCGGCTGGCCGACCCGGTAGAGCTCGTGGCGGCGCAGCGCCGTGAGTTGCTGCGCCGCTTGCGTGAGGCGCAGCACGCGGCGCTGGCCGAGCCGGCGGGATCGGCCGCCGGCCTGCTGCTGGAAGGGGTCGTGCTGCGGCTGCAGGCGGGCCTGCGCTGGTTGGAGGCCTGCGAGCGAGCCTGGTCCAAGGTCGATGACAAAGCTGAGGATGCATGAACGAGTCGAGTGCTGTGGTTGGGGTCCGCGGCCTGGTGAAGGAGCATGGTCAGGGGCAGAGCCGCATCCGCGCGGTCGACGAGGTCGACCTGGAGGTGCCGCAGGGACAGATGCTGGCGGTGATGGGGCCCAGCGGCTGCGGCAAATCGACCCTGCTGCACCTGCTGGGTGGCCTGGAGCGGCCCACCGGCGGGGAGGTGTGGCTGGCCGGGCGGCGCGTCGACACCCTGAGCGAGCGGGCTCTGGCGCGGCTGCGGCGCCGGTCGGTGGGGTTTGTCTTCCAGGCCTTCCATCTGGTGGAGGAGCTGTCGGCAGCCGAGAACGTGGAGCTGCCCGTGCTGCTGGCCGGGCGCTCGCGGCGTGAGGCCAGGCGGCGCGCGAGCCTGCTGCTGGAACGGGTCGGGCTCGCCGGCCGTGCCCGGCATCTGCCGTCGCAGCTGTCCGGCGGGCAGCGTCAGCGGGTCGCGATCGCCCGCGCGCTGGTCAACGAGCCGCTGGTCGTCCTGGCCGACGAGCCGACCGGCAACCTGGATACCGCGGCGACCCTCGATGTGCTGAGGATCTTCGAGGAGTTGCGTTCGGCGGGGCAGACCCTCGTGATCGTCACGCACGATGAGCGGGTGGCGGCCAGCGCGGACCGGCTGGTCTCGATGCGCGACGGGATGTTCGTCGACGACATGCGGCTGGCCGGCACCGGCACTGGGCGGCTCGGCGGGCTGATCGGGCTGGAGGGCTGAACGTCATGGGCTCCATCGTGCTCGTCGTCCGTCTGGTGCTGGCTGACGTGCGCCGGCACCAGGTCCAGGCCGCGATGCTCCTGCTCGCGGTGACCGTGGCCACCGCCACAATGGCACTGGGCCTGTCCCTGCGCGGCGTGAGCGAGGCGCTGTATGAGCAGACCCGCGCGGCCACCGCCGGGCCGGACGTGGTGGCACTCTCCGGCGACCCGGGCCCCGCCGTGACCTCGGCCCTGGCCTCGCTGGCGAACGCTCCCGAAGTAATCGCCCACCATGGCCCCTATCGCATCGTCTACGCCGACCTCACCACGCGCGATTCCACCTCGTCCCCAGTGGTGGTGCACGGCTTCGCCGAGACGCCCGGGACGCTCAACCGGCCGCTGGTGACCTCGGGCGGTTGGGTACGCCCGGGCGGCACGGTCCTCGAACGCGGCTTCGCCACCGCGCTGGGCATCGGCGTCGGAGACCACGTCACCATCGCCGGCCGGTCGTACCCCGTCGTCGGGATCGCCGTCACCGCGGCCACCTCCATCTACCCCTGGGCGGCGCAGATCGGCCCGGGCGGCGGCCCCAGCGACTACACCGGCCTGGCCTGGATGACCCGATCAGATGCCCGGACACTGGCATCGTCCCGAGATCTCCCGGTGACCATGGCCCTGGACCTCAAGCTGCGCGACCCCGCCGCGACCGAGGCCTTCATCGAAGGCCATGACATCTCCACCACCAGGGTGAACTTCCACTCCTGGCAGTTCGCGGCCGAGCAGGACATGGTCATCCTCAAGAACAGCCAGCCGATCCTGGTCGTCGGCAGCTGGCTGCTCAGCTTTCTGGCCATCACCGGTGTGGCCGCGCTGGCAGCGGGACGCGCCGCCGAGCAGACGCGCCGGGCCGGGCTGCTCAAGGCCGTCGGCGCCACCCCCGGCCTGATCGCCGCCGTCCTGCTCACCGAATACCTGGCCCTGGCGCTGGTCGCCGACGTACTGGGGCTGGTGATCGCCCGCCTGACCGTGCCCACCATCGCCAGCCCCACCGCCAGCCGGATCGGCGACGCCGCCGGGCTGACCGGCGCCACCATTGCCACGGCGACCGTCCTGGCCGTGGCGGTGGCGGTGCTGTCCACGCTGCGTCCCACGCTACGGGCCATGCGCACCGCAACCGTCACCGCGCTGGCCGCCACCGCGCACCAGCCCCGCCACCGCCCCTGGCTCACCGCGCTGTCCGCGCTGCTGCCCACGCCGCTGCTGCTCGGGCTGCGGCTGACCGCCCGCCGGCCGGGCCGCGCCGTGCTGCAGGCGTGCTCCACCGCCACCACAGTGATCGCGATCGTCGCCCTGCTGACCCTCTACGCCCAGCCGGAGAGGGGCTACGGCCTGGATGGCTCCTCCACCCTGCCCAACCTGCGGGGCGAGCACGACCGCCAGCTGATGCTCGCCGTCACCATCCTGCTGATCGCACTCGCCACCGTGAACACCATCACGCTCACCTGGACCACAGCCATAGAGGCCCGGGCGAATATGGCTATCGCACGTACACTCGGCGCCACCCCCGGACAGATCACCGCGGGACTGTCCACCGCCCAGCTCCTGCCAAGCCTGCCCGGCGCCGTCATCGGCGTCCCTCTGGGCGTCGGCCTGCTCTCGCTCTTCGCCGCCAGGAATTCGGCGGAGCCCCCCTCCTCCTGGCTGCTCGGCGCCGCCCTCGCGACCCTCCTGGCGACAGCGGCACTCACCGCCCTGCCCGCACGCTTTGCGGCCCGCCGGCCCGTGGCACAGACCCTCAGCGCCGAAACAGCCTGATCGGCCCAGCTCAGCAGGCATCGGCAGCAGCTGCGCTCAGCGGACCGAGGCCGGCACAACGACCCGCGACACCCGCTGTATCGAGTTGACGACGTCAGTGCCGGACCCGCAGAGACCTCATCCGCTTCACCAGCGTCTGAATGAATCGATTTGATCGACGGAAAGGAATCATGAAGTGGCATCTGACGCCGCCGGCATTCGGCGACTCATGGTGGACACGGGGGAACCCCGCGGATGGGTGTCCCCCAGGACAGACCTGGTGATGGCGCTGCTCGGAATCTGGTTCGGAGTCGGACTAATGATCGACGCCTGGGCGCACAGCAACCTGGCGGAGCTGGAGACGTTCTTCACTCCATGGCACGCGGTGTTCTATTCCGGCTTCGCAGTGGTCTCCGGCTGGATCATCTGGCAGGTTTGGCGCAACGTGCGCGCCGGACGACAGGGGCTGGCGGCCGTTCCCACCGGTTACCTCGCCGGGCTGGTAGCGATTCCCGCGTTCGCCGCCTTCGGACTCGCCGACATGATGTGGCACACCATTCTCGGCATCGAGACGACCATTGACATCTTTTTCAGCCCGTCACACCTCGGCCTCGTCGTGACGATGATGCTCATCATCACGACACCGCTGCGCTCGGCGTGGAACGCCCCCGATGTCGGCGCCCGGCCGTCGCTCGGCCGCCTGCTGCCTGCGCTGCTCGGGCTCGCGTTCGCCGCCACGCTGGTGTCACTGTTCCTGTCGTACGGCGACGCCATGCAGTACCGCCCCGGGGGCATCGTCCAGGCGTTCTCCATGCTGCAGGACTCGGCTGCCGCGCCGCGGGGCGCCGGTCCCGTACCGGTGGGCCCGGGCGCCGAACGCGTAGCCGTCGCGATGGTCGTCACCAACGTCATCATGCTCAGCCCTGTGCTGCTCCTGGCGCGCCGCTGGCTGTTGCCGTTCGGCTCGGTGACCGTCATGTACACGATCATGGTGCTCATGCCGGGTGCCCAGACGGGGTTCCGCAACGTGCCGATCCTGTTGTCGTTCGTGGCCGCCGGGATCGTGAGCGACCTGCTGATCCGCTGGCTGCGACCGTCAGGTGAGCGGCGCGCCGCCTACTGGGCCCTCGCCGGGCTGTCGGCCTTCGCCACCTGGTCGCTGTACATCGGGGTCGCCTCGGCCACAGGGGGCGGCCTGCCCACCGTGCCCGAGCTGTGGACCGGCGCGCCGGTCGTCGCCGGACTGATCGGGCTGGCGCTCGGGGCGCTGTTCCTGCCCAACGCGGTCACTGCCGAGCCGGTTCTGTCCAGCGCGGCCGGCGCCGAGCGGGCATGATCCGAGTTCTGTGCCGTGTCGCCGCCCTCGTACTGGTGCTGGCCGCCCCCGCCGCGGCGCACACCGTCACGGCGGGGGTAACGGTCGCCGCCATGGTCATCGTGTTCGAATCGCAAGTGCCGGCACCCGCGGCGTACTCGCTGATCGCTCCGGCTTCAGCACCCGGTTCCCGGCGATTTACCCGGTGTTGTCTGGATCGCACCAAGCTCTGCGCATGACCGCGCTCAACCGCCGCACGCTGCTCCGAGGCACGACCGCCATCGGAGTCGGGCTCGCCCTGGCCCCCGTACTCAGCTCTCCTGCCCTCGCCCGCCGCGGCCCCGGGCAGATACTGGCCAACCGACCCGTCCTCACCCACGGCATCCAGGCCGGCGACGCCGTCGACGGCTCGGTCTCCCTGTGGACCCGCGTCGACCGTCCTGCCCGTCTGCGTGCGGAGATCGCCACAGACCCCTCCTTCCGCCGGATCCTGCGTAGCGTCGCCGGGCCGACCGTCACCCCCGCCTCGGATCTGACCGGCCAGATCAACGTGCGCGGCCTGCCCACCGCCACCGACCTCTACTACCGGATCACCGCCATCGACCAGCACGACCACGACCGCAGCAGCGAGCCGCTCGTCGGCCGCTTCCGCGCGGGCCTGGGCCGGCACGACGGCAACCGCCCGATCCGCTTCATCTGGTCCGGCGACATCGCCGGCCAGGGCTGGGGCGTCAACCCCGACCTGGGCGGGTTCCGGATCGCCGACGCGATGCGCGCGGCGAACGCCGACTTCTTCCTCTCCTCCGGTGACAACGTGTACTCGGACGGGCCGGTTACCGAGACCGTGACCCTGCCCGACGGACGGATCTGGCGCAACCTGGTGATCGAGGAGAAGACCGCGGTCGCGCAGACGCTCGACCAGTACCGCGGCCAGTTCAAGTACAACCTGCTCGCCGACAACTGGCGCGCCTTCCTCGCCGAGACCGCGATCGTCGCCCAGTGGGACGACCACGAGGTGCTCAACAACTGGTACCCCGGAGAGGTCCTGGTCGGGCGCGCCGGGTTCCCCGACGGCACGCTCGTGGACCCGCTGGCGGTCCGTGCCCGCCAGGCGTTCCACGAGTACATCCCGGTCTCGCCGGTCTCGCCGGACAGGGTTGGCCGCGTCTACCGCAAGCTGTCCTACGGGCCGCTGATGGATCTGTTCATCCTCGACATGCGCACCTACAAGGACCCGAACACCACCGACCGCGAGACCGTCGCCGACGGCGGCCTGCTCGGCAAGGAGCAGACCGCGTGGCTGCTGCGCGAGCTCAAGGCGTCGAAGGCGACCTGGAAGGTGATCGCCAACGACCTGCCGATCGGCCTCGTCGTGCCCGACGGCAGCAACCAGGAGTCGTCGTCCAACGGCGACCCGGGTGCGCCGCTGGGCCGCGAGCTCGACATCGCCTATCTCCTCACGCAGATCAAGCGTCTCGGCATCCGCAACCACGTCTGGCTCACCGCCGATGTGCACTACACCGCCGCGCACCACTACCACCCCGACCGGGCGGCGTACCAGGACTTCGACCCGTTCTGGGAGTTCGTCTCCGGTCCGCTCAACGCAGGCGCTTTCGGTCCGAACGCGCTCGACGCGACCTTCGGCCCGGAGGCCGTCTTCCAGGCCGTGCCGCCGCGGGCATCCACTTCGCCGCTGGAGGGTTACCAGTTCTTCGGCCAGGTCGACATCGACCCGCGCACGAAGCAACTGACCGTCACCCTCAAAGACGTCGAGGGCGGGGCTCTCTTCACGCAGACGCTCGACCCGGAACGCCGCTGACACCGGGTCGCTCAGATCCTGCTGGACCGAAGTGCACGAGTCGCCCGTCCTCTGCTTGGACGGGCGCGTGAACCGGGCTCTCGCGAGCCACCGATCAGAAACTCGGTGAGATCACCTCAGCGTCTTGAGATCTTCGTCCCATCCGACCGCGGCTCGAAGGTCTTCGGCTGCTGTTCACCTGGATGCCGAGTGGCGATTGTCCGCATATGTGAGGATTCGTCTCCTGTTGGAGTGTAACGGGGAGACGATGCTGTCCAAGAGAACTTACGCCGTGCTGACGACCGTGGCTGTCGCTGCCAGCACGCTGGTCGGTGCGAGCCCGGCGAGTGCCGACCAGCCGCACGAGCCGCCGGCCTTCCAGCGCACGGCCACGTATCCGGTCTTCCAGAACCGGCCGGCCGGTGAGGACCCGGCCTCGGCGACCGTCGCCGAGATCTCGGCGGTCAGCGAGGACGGCCGGACCCTGATCTACACCGACGCGCTGGCCCGGCGGATCGGCTTCCTCGACATCAGCAGGCCCGGCAGCCCGCACGGGCTCGGCACGCTGTCGCTGGCGGCGCTCGGCGACGCCGAGGACGAGCCGACCTCGGTGGCCGTCCTCGGCCAGTACGTCCTGGTCGTGGTGAACACCAGCGCCGGCTACTCCACCCCGTCGGGGCGGCTCGACGTCATATCGCTGCGCGACCGCAAGCGGGTCACCAGCTTCGACCTCGGCGGCCAGCCGGACTCCATCACGATCTCCAAGGACAAGCGGTACGCCGCCATCGCGATCGAGAACGAGCGCGACGAGGAAGCGACCCCGCCCGGGGGCGAGGAGGGCGACCTGCCCCAGGCCCCGGCCGGTTTCGTGCAGATCGTCGATCTCAAGGGCGCCTCGCCACAGCAGTGGCGCACCCGGGCCGTGCCGCTGACCCGGCCCGACGGCACCGCGCTGCCCGTGCTGGCCGATGCCGGAATCGTCGAGCCCACCGACCCGGAGCCGGAGTACGTCTCCGTCAACAGCCGCAACCAGCTGGCCGTGACGCTGCAGGAGAACAACGGCATCGTCCTGGTGGACCTAGCGACGGGCCAGATCACCAAGGCCTTCAGCGCCGGCACGGCCACGGTGCACGGCATCGACACCGTCAAGGACGGCGTGATCGACCAGACGGGCTCGATCACCGACGTACGGCGCGAGCCCGACGCCATCAACTGGATCGACGACCGCTACCTCGCCACCGCCAACGAGGGCGACTGGAAGGGCGGCAGCCGGGGCTGGTCCGTCTTCGACAGCCGTACCGGCAAGGTCGCCTGGGACGCGGGCAACAGCTTCGAGCGGATCGCCGTCCGCTACGGCCTGCACAACGAGGACCGCGCGGGGAAGAAGGGCACCGAGCCGGAGGGCGTGGTCGTCGCCACCTTCCATGGTGTGCGGTACGCCTTCGTCGGCTCCGAACGGAGCAACTTCGTCGCCGTCTACGACCTGAGCCGGCCGACCGCCCCGGTCTTCCGCCAGGTGCTGGCCACCACCAACGGTCCTGAGGGACTGCTGCCGATCCCGTCGCGCGACCTGCTCGCGGTCTCCAGCGAGGAGGACGACGCCTCGGTCAACGTGCGGGCCTCGGTGAGCCTGTTCCAGTTGGGTGAGGGCACCCCCGCGTTCCCGAGCATCGTGTCGGCCCCGGACTCCTCCGGCGCGCCGATCGGCTGGGGCGCGCTCGGCGCGCTGTCCGCCGTCCCCGGCATGCCGCACGAGCTGTACACCGTCACCGACGCGGCGTACTCCGTCACCAAGATCATGACCATCGACACGTCGCGCCGGCCGGCGGTCATCACCCAGGCGCTCACCGTCAAGGACGCCGACGGCAAGCCGGTCGGCTACGACGCCGAAGGCATCTTCGCCCGGCCCCAGGGCGGCTTCTGGCTCGCCGTCGAGGGTGCCACCGGCGACGGCAACAAGCTGGTCCGGCTCGACCACGACGGCGTGACCCGGCAAGTCGTCCCGCTCCCGGCGGACGTCGCCACGGGCCTGGCCAAGCAGGGCTTCGAAGGCGTCACCGCCACCACCGACGGCAACGGTAGCGAGGTCGTCTGGGCCACCCTGCAGCGCGAGGTCAAGGGCGACCCGGCCGGGATCGTCCGGCTCGGCCGCTACGACGTGCAGGCCGGCACCTGGAGCTGGTACGGCTACCAGATCGGCACCACCGACACCTCCGGCGACTGGATCGGCCTGTCCGAGATCACCGCGGTCGGCGACAAGCTCGCCCTCATCGAGCGGGACAAGCTGAACGGCCCTGCCGCCACGATCAAGCGCGTGTACACGGTCGAGATGCCGAAGTCGGCCGCCCCGTCCGGCCCGCTGCAGGTCCTGCCCAAGCAGCTCGCCCACGACGTGCTCCCCGACCTGCGCGCGACGAACGGCTGGACCCAGGAGAAGCTCGAAGGGCTGACCGTGGGCGGCGACGGCCAGGTCTACGCCATGACCGACAACGACGGCCTGGCCGACGCGACCGGTGAGACGGTCTTCCTCCGTCTCGGCTCCAGCAAGAAGATCTTCGGCCACCGCTGAACCATCGCGGCACTCGCCCGGGCAGCTGAATCCCGAACGGCCGCCGGCACATCGCCGGCGGCCTGTGGGTGATATCGGCGTGAGCTCATCAAGTCGCGCGCCGACTCGTAGCTCGACCGATTTCGTCGGTTTCTGTTTGCGAGGCGGCGGCCTTGGGATGCAGGTCGGTAAGGCTCAGCCGATACGTCGGCTGTTCGTGCAAGACGACCCGGTGGGTCCTGCGGTCTGGCCCGACGTAAAGGAGTTCGCCGGGCTCCATGATGCGCCAGTAGGGGTTGTCGTCCATACGTTCGCTGGCGACCACGAGTGCGGGGGCACCGGACAGGTCCCGGGAACGAATGCGCATGTGGCCGCCAGTGCCCGTGTGGTCGAGGTGCCGGTCACCGTGGTGGCCGCCGGCGGAACGCGGGAGGACATACAACTTGTGCGTGTCGGGGTAACGCAGTGCCCACAGCTCCCCCGGGGCGGTGAGGACCAGATTGAGGGAGTAAACGGGTAGATTCCGGGCGATCCACCGGGCGGCGCGCTGGACGCCGGCGGTGACGTCCCCGCCCAGCGCCCTGGTTTCGCGGGTGATCAGGGCGAAGAACCGCTCGGAATCGGTGTCTCCCTTGACCAGTGCCCGATCCTCTCCCAGCTCCGCGTCGAGTTCGTCCAGGCCCTCGATCACCCCGTTGTGGGCGAAAAGCCGCCCGTCCTGCAGGAAGGGATGGGTGTTGCGATCTTCCAGACCGCCGATGGACGCAAAACGGATGTGGGCAATGAAGGTGGTGGATTCCGCCTCCTTGGCCTCTTCGGCGAAGCACCGGTCTTCGTAGGCGGCGATGGGCGCCTTGTGGACCTCCGGGGTGCCATCGGCATCGAAATACCCCAATCCGGTCCCGTCTGGCTCACGTTGGCTCTGCTCCCTCAGACTGTCCGGGGCCTCCAGCAGCCAGAAAGTGGCATGCGTGCGCTGAGGGGCGCTGCTCAGGCCGAACAAACGACACACCTCGCCGCCTCCTCCATCTGCCGCACCGCTGAGGTACGGCAGATCTGCCCAGAAACCGTTGCCGTACTCCCCTGTCCCAGCCCGGGCCGCCTAGGAGAACCAGTTGGCGCCGAGCTCCTGGATGGTGGTGCTGCCCTTGGGCACCAGCAGCGCTTCGCTCAGCACATTGTTGACACTCTTGGGGTCATTGAGCAGGGCGAACAGGAAGAACGAGCCCCCGTCGGCCGTGCGGAAGCCGAAGACCGAACCGGTGCCGGCGAACCCGACGTACGCCCCCTTGTTGACCGCGGGGAACGCCTTGCGGCTGTAGCTGTTCTTGGCCAGGCGGTAGCCGGAGTCGCCCTCCTTCTTCCTCTCGCCGTTCCAGAAGTTCCGGTACTCCTTGGTCACGGCGCGCGCCATGGAGTTGTCCATGTCGGTGACGTAGCCGTCGGCGTCGAGCAGCGGCTTGGGCATCCGCTGGCCCCAGTGGATCGGGGTCGCGACGGCCAGCCTGAAGGACTGCCCGGGGGAGCGGAAGAACGCGAGCACGTGCGGGCGGACATGGCCCTTGGTGTCCTTGTAGGTCGCCTGCGCGATGAACCAGTCCCCGACCGACGGCTGCCGCTCAGGCCGGGGCAGGAGGACCGTCGGGAGGCCGGCCGGGTTGATCGGCTTGTGCTCCGTCTTCCACCCGAAGTCCTCATGGTTGCGTTCGAGCACACCCTCGTGCAGCGCCCCCTCGACGAACAGCGCGTCGAGCCGGGCGTTCGACCGCCACCACTTGCGCCTCTTGAGCGTCGCGTTGTACTTGCTCACCCACTCCTGCATGGCCTGCCTGGCCTGGGGGATGGTCAGCGCCGCCCTGGTGGCTGAGGGAGTGGGGGCGGTGCTCGCGGGAGGCGTGGCCTGTGAGGTCACCGGGGTCGGCGTGGGCGCATCGGCGGGCCTGGCGACCAGCCTGGGGACCACACCGCAGCCGGACAGGCTCAAGACAAGAGCCACGATCAGCAGCCTTCCGCGCACGGCATTGACCCCCAAGACCGAGCATAGACATGACCAAAATAGACCATATCGGACGCCCGAACCCGGCTGTGCAAGGAGTGCCGCCCCACATCCAGCAGGGCGTCGATGATCTCCAGCCACCGCTCCACGGAGAGCCGCTACTGAAGACAATCTGGAATGTAGCGTAGCGTAGCGTTATGGAACGAATGAGTGATGCCGAATGGCGTCAGTTCGTCATGACCGGGACGCGCACCGGAAAGCTGGCGGTGGCTCCGGCTGACGGCGTGCCGCACGTCACGCCGGTCTGGTTCCTGCTCGACGAAGACGAAGTGGTGTTCACCACCTCCGAGACCGGCCTCAAGGGCAAGGCCCTGAGCCGTGACCCCCGGGCCGCATTGTGCGTGGACGACCAGGTCCCTCCGTACTCCTACGTACTGATCAAGGGCAATGTCACCCTCTCGCTCGACCTGGAGGAAATGCTGGTGTGGGCCATCGAGATCGCCCGGCGATACATGGGAGACGAGCGAGCCGAGGAGTACGGCATGCGCAACGCCGCCCCCGGGGAGTACCTGGTACGGCTGCGGGCCGACAGGGTGATCGCCCAGCGAGCCGTCGCCGGCTGAACGACAGGCCTCCTCGAGGACCAACCGTCAATCAGCGACCAAGGCACTCGCGGGCCCAGCTTGCGGTTCGATGACCGATTATGCCCGGGAGCTTGACGGGCGATAAACGTGCTCAATATATCCAGTTCATATAATTAAAAAATGTGGTCTGCTTGAAATGGATCGTGGGCTCAGGTCTGGTCGCCGCCCTCATCCTGGCCGCCGGCCTGAGTGGGACCGCGTTGTTGCCCAGGGAGGACGCACCCAAGAGCTTCCCGGTCGCCGCGTCGGTCTCCGGATCGGGCTCGACCGCACAGAAAGGCGCGATGGACGCCTGGCGTGCAGAGTTCCACCGCATCCACCCCGAACTGCGGGTGAACTACCGGCCCAACGGATCGGGAGCCGGCATCCACGACTTCATCACCGGTACCACCGCGTTCGCCGGCGCCGACATCGCCATGGGACCCTCCGAACAAGCCCTGGCCGACCGGCGCTGCGGGAGCAGAGCCGTACACCTGCCCATGGTGATCGGCCCCATCGCCCTCGCCTATAACCTGCCGACCATACCGGACCTCAAACTCTCCCCCACCGCCCTGACCGGCATCTTCACCGGCCAGATCACCACCTGGGACGCCCCCCAGATCGCCGCGGACAACCCGCGAACGGCCCTGCCACACGCCCCCATCCAGCTCTTCCACCGCTCCGACGATTCGGGCACCACCCACAACTTCACCACCTACCTCCAAGCCGCCGGCGGATGGCCACACTCGCCCTCACGCACCTGGACCGGCGCCGGCCAAGGTGTCGCCGGCTCCATCGGCGTCACCCAAGCAATCGCGCAAACCGAGGGCTCTCTCGGATATGTCGAATACGGCTTCGCCAGCAATGTCCGGCTGCAAACCGCCCAGATCCGCAACGCCTCCGGCGAATACGTCGCCCTCTCCCCCCAAAGCGCCACCAAAGCCCTGCAAGACGCCCGCATCATCGGCAAGAACGGCGACCTGGTCGTGGCCTTCGACTACCGAACCAAAGGCAAAGGCGCCTATCCCATCGTCCTGATCACCTACGAGATCACCTGCTCGACCTCCTCCGACCCCCTGGTACGCACCTTCCTGCACTACACCGCCAGCGACTCCGGCCAGTCCTACCTCTCCCTGTACGGCTACGCTCCGCTCCCACGCAACCTGCTCGTCAAGGTCCGCAACCGGCTCGACGCCATGAGCTGATCCTGTACCGCTGACCTGCGGTTATGCGGCGTGGCGGCATTCGTTGTCCATGCCTGTGGCGGCGGATTTCGGCTGAGGATCGCAGGTCGTCGAGTTCGCCTAGCGTGCCCAGGCCTCCTGCGCCGTCGTGACGCCCGCGCCCGTACGCAGCGACTCGCCGATCGCCAAGCTGATCAGGTGATCCTGGCACCCCTCGGCCAGCGGGTACGGCTCGGGGGCCTCGCCCCGGCACCAGTCCGCCATGTGGCACAGCAGCGAGACGACGGCCAGGTCGTCCTCGGAGAAGCGCGCTCCCTGATACTCGTTGCGGTAGATCACGCGTCCGTCGAAGCTGATGTGGTCCAGGTCGAACCCCTCCAGGTTCAGGTCGATGCCCGTCTGCCGCCGTATGAGGTGCGACTCCACCGGAGTCCTGGGGTCGGCCAGGCGCACGACGCGGTCGTCCACCAACTCCCCCAGCGACCCCCGGATGACGATCCGGCGGGTTCGGAGCGGGTTCCACCACTGGTTGTCGGTGAAGTCGTACAGGCCCATCCCGCTGGAGAACTCCACAGTGGCGATCGTCGTGGCGACGTCCTTGGGCGTGGCCTCACCCACCCAGCCGTCCTTCGACAGCGGGTCCACGAGCGGGGCGGTGAACGAGCGGGCGTGCACGGTCGCGTCCTCGTACCCGGCCCCGAGCATGTGCCGGATCATCGACACCGCGTGGTAGAGGTGCGTCGAAGAGATCTGCACGGACGTCACCTGCCCGATGACCCCCTCGCGCACCAACGCCAGCCGCGCCACGTGCCCCGGCATGTGCAAGTACTGCTCCGCCACCTGCACCAGACCGCTGGACCCCACGGCCGACCACAGGTCACGCAGCCCGTCCAGGTCGGCCGCGGGCGGCGTCTCCGCCAGCACGGGGACGCCGAACCCGACCAGCTCTTTGGTCACCTCCGGGGTGACCGGCCACGGCACCGAAGGGATGACGAACTCCGGGCGCTCCGCGGCCAGCATGTCCTCAACGGTGCGGAACGTCGGCACCCCCCACCGGGCCTCCACCTCGGCCCCGCGCTCCGCCGTCCGGGTGACCACGCCCGACACCGACAACCGCTCGGGAAGCCGCCTGGCCAGCCGCAGGAAGAACTCCGAACGCCATCCGCTCCCGACCACGCCGAAGCGACCCGCAGGCCGAGCAGTCATGATGTCTCCCCGAGGTTCAAGGTGGCCCGCGCGGGCCGGGTGTGCCGGATATCGATCATCATGATTCACCTTTCGTCATCTCGTCGAGACTTTCGGCGAGGCGCTGACGGGCCGACGACGGCGAAGCCTGTGCGGCCTTGCCGTAGTGCTACGGCTTGTTGTGGGGCGCTCGGTAGGGCGATTCCGTACCGCCGGGCGGGACCGGGTTCGTGCCGCGTACCGGCTACGGCTGCCGGGGATGTCCGCTGGACATCGCGGTTCCTTCGCTGCTACGTCTCCAGCAGGACGCGTACGTCCCATGGGCCGAGCCGCAGTTCCGCGCCCGCCTCGTGGGCTGTGTCGCGCAGGATGTCGCGCACGGCGACCGGGACCGCCACAGCCGTCTCCTGCCAGGACCAGTTGTGCAGGAAGCGCAGCCGCCGCCCGTCCTTGGCGGTGGCGCCGGTGGAGGTGACGCCGACCGGCGCCGATCCCCAGGGGCCCGCGTCCTGGGCCAGCCAGCGGAACAGGGCCGTGCCTAGCGGTGCGTTCGGGACGGTGCCGACGTAGGTGATGCGGCCCCTGCCATGCGTGCGGGTGGTGACGGCGGCGAACTGGCCGAAGTGCGGATGCTGGTAGCCGGCCAGCACCTGCGCCCCGTCGGCGTGCAGGCCGTCGGCCCAGCGGGTGCCGGCCGCAGTGTCGGACAGGTCCAGGGGCGAGCCATCCGCCGCCCGTACGGGCAGGTCGGTGTCGAGGTTGCTGAACTCGTCGTACCAGGCTCCGGCGGCGTCGGCGAGCCGGGCGGGCTGCATGTCGCGGCGGGCCCGGGCCTCATGGTCGGCATACGCGGTGCGCGGGCCCAACACGAGGTGGCCGCCGGCCTCGGCGTAGGCGGTCAGCCAGTCGAGGGTGGCGTCGTCGGCCACGTACAGCCCGGCGGCCACCAGCACCGGCCGGCGCCTCGCGATCTCGGCTGGGTTCTCGGCCGTGGCCTGAGCGGCGTGCAGCACCCGCGTCTGTAGCCCGGCCTCGAACGCGCCCCGGTAGAAGGCGTCGAAGATGGCTTCGTAGGAGCGTCGGTCCGGGTCACCGTCGGGGAGCGCCAGCGCCGGCTGGGCAGCCATGGCCCATTTGCTGGGGTGGGAGTAGAGCATGGCGACGTCGGCGTCCGGGGTCAGGCCGGCTACCACGTCGCCTGCCTTCTCCAGTTCGGCGCCGATGCGGGCGATCTCCCGGTAGGTACGCCCGGGTCTGCCGCTGTGCGGCAGCACCCCGCCCCAGTACGTCTCGGTGCCGAACACGAGCGTCCGCCACTGCCAGTACTCGATCATGGAGGCGCCCCGGGAGACGAGCGCCCAGGCGGCCTGCCGCCACTGCCCGTCGTAGGCGGGATGGTTGACCCACGACGGCCCGATGGCCTGGGCGTTGGTCTCGGTGACGAGGAACGGTTCCTGCCGGGAGGAGTACATGCGGTCGGCCACCCGGTAGAACGCCCACGTGTCCTGGGTCTTCCAGTGCTGGCCGTTGGTCGGGCCGGCCGGCAGGGTGAGCCCGTCCTGCATCGTGTAGTACGGGTTGCCCGCGGTGACGTCCAGCCGCCGGGTCAGGTCGTCGTCGGCCACGCCGGGCCGGTCGTAGGCGATGCAGGTGGTGACGAACTGCTCGGGCCGCGCGTACTCGCGCACGATGTCGGCCTCCCAGGCGATGAACTCGGTGACCTGGTCGGCCTGGAAGCGTCGCCAGGCCTGCTCGTACTGGGGCTGGGCGTTGCCGTCCGGGGTCCACAGGTCGGCCCAGTCCGACAGCCGGTGCGACCAGTAGACCAGTCCCCACTCTCGGTTCAGCGTCTCCACATCGCCGTACTTCGAGCGCAGCCAATCGACGAAGCGCTGAAAGACGCCGTGGTTGTGCAGGAGGTGCAGCCCCGGCTCGTTGTCCACCTGGAAGCCGATGACCGACGGGTGATCGGCGTAGCGGTCGACGACCTTGCGGATGATCCGTTCGGCGTGGAAGCGGAACGCCGGATGGGTGAAGTCCATCTCCTGGCGGGCGCCCCACGGGATGCGCTGGCCGGTGGCCCGCTCGCCGGCGATCTCGGGGTAGAGCCGGGCCAGCCACGGCGGCACCGCGTACGTCGGGGTGCCCAAGATGACCCCGATGCCCCGCTCGTGGGCCGCGTCCAGCGTCGGCTGCAACCAGTCCAGGTCAAAGCGGCCGTTGTCCGGCTCCCAGGTGGACCAGACCGACTCGCCCACCCGGATGACCGAGAAGCGTGCCTCGGCCATCAGGTCCAAGTCGGTCTTCAGCAGCTCGGCGGGGTGATACTCGGGGTAGTAGGCGGCGCCGAAGAGCACTCGCGACACAAAAGATCCTTCCGTGAGATTCATTGTTTGACACCGCCGGCGGCGAGCCCGCTCTGCCAGTAACGCTGCAGCATCAGGAATGCCACAACCAGCGGGATGATCGACAGCAGCGAGCCGGTGACGACCAACGGGATGACGTCGCCGCTGCCACCGGCGACCGAGGCCTGCGCGGCCCAGTTGGCCAGGCCCACGGTCACCGGGTACAGCGACGGGTTGTTGAGCATGATCAGGGGCAGGAAGTAGTTGTTCCAGGTGGCCACCAGGGTGAACAGCAGCACCGTGACGAAGCCCGGGGCGAGCAGCCGCAGCACGACCTTCCAGAAGATGCGGAACTCTCCGGCGCCGTCGATGCGGGCAGCCTCCAGGATGCTGTCGGGCACCGCGCCCTCGGCGTAGACCCGCATGAGGTAGAGACCGAACGGGTTCACCAGTGAGGGCAGGATGATCGCCCACGGTGTGTTGACCAGCCCGATCTCCGCGAAGATCAGGTAGGTGGGGATGGCCAGCGCAGTGCTCGGCACCATGATGGCCCCCAGCACCAGGCCGAAGAGCGCCTTGTTGCCGCGGAAGCCGAACTTGGCGAACCCGTAGCCGCCCAACGCGCACAGCAGCGCAGCGCCGCCCGCGCTCACCACCGAGTAGAGGGCGGTGTTGAGCAGCCATCGGCCGTACACGCCGTTCTCGGCGGTGAACACGTTCCGCACGTTGCCCGGCAGCGCGAAGTCGTCGCCGAACCAGAGCCCGAAGCTGGCGAACAGGTCGCCGGTGGTCTTCGTGGACGCCACCAGCAGCCAGAACAGCGGGAGCAGGAAGTAGATGAGGAACGCCAGCATTCCGAGGGTCAGAAGAGGGCTGCGCCGCCTGCCGAGCCCGGCGCTCGCGGTGCTCGCGGTCCTTATGGCGGGCGCCGTTGCGGTGGTGGTCATGTCCGCCTCCGGGTGAGGGCGAGCTGGACGGTGTAGGACACCACGACGATGACGAGCCCGAGCAAGAACGACACCGCCGCCGCGTAGTTGAGGTCCTGGCTGGTGAAGGCCAGCGAGTAGGCGTACAGGTTGGGGGTGTAGGCGCTGTCGATGACGTTGGGCGCCAGGCGCTGCATCAACTGCGGCTCGTTGAACAGCTGGAAGCTGCCGATCACCGAGAAGATCAGGGCCATCATCAAGGCGGGCCGCAGCGCCGGGATCTTCACACTCCACGCGGTCCGCCAGGCCCCGGCCCCGTCCACGGCCGCAGCCTCGTACAGCTCGGAGGGGATGGCGCGCAGCGCCGCGTACAGGATGATCATGTTGTAGCCGGCGAACTCCCAGGTCACGATGTTCGCCAGCGAGCCCAGCATGAGGTCGCCGCCGAGTAGCTTCGGCGCGGGCAGGCCGAGGCTCCCGGCGAGCTGGGCGATCGGGCCGAACTCGGGCCCGTACAGGTAGCCCCACATCAGCGCCGCCACGACGCTGGGCACCGCGTACGGCACGAAGATGCCCAGCCGGATGAACCGCGACAGCCACAGCATGCCGCTGTCCAGCGCGAGCGCGAACAGCAACCCGAGCAGCAGCATCAGCGGCACCTGGATGAGGAAGAACTCGGCCACCCGCAGCACGCCGCCGAGCAGCCGCTCATCCGTCAGCGCCCGCACGTAGTTGTCCAGCCCGACGAACGTGGTGCCGCCGATGAGCTGCTGCTTGAACAGGCTCAGGTAGCCGGCGTAGGCCAGCGGCACCACCAACATGGCCACGAACACGACCATGAACGGCGCGATGAAGAGATATCCGGCCGCCGCCCGGCGGGCTCGCGGCGCTGCCGTGACACTCACTTCGCGACCTTGAAGCCCTGGCCCTCGGCGTATGTGGTGATCCGCTGCTGCCACTGATCCAGGGCGGCGGCAGGGTCGGTCTTGTCGGCCAGGGCCTTGCCCACGGTCTCGTCCCAATCCTTGACCGTCTGATCCAGGAACGGCGGCCAGCCGAAGTCGGCAGAGACGGTGTCACTGACATCGGCGAAGACCTGATTGACGGTCTGCCCACCGTAGAACTCCGGCTTCTGCGCGGCGAACGCCGCATCGCCCAGCAGCGCCTTGGTCGGCGGGAACAGGAACTGCTCGGTCGCCATCATCTTGGCCGACTCGGGGTCGGTGTTGAGAAACTCGGCGAACTTCGCCGCGGCGATCGGGTTCTTCGTCGACTTGATCACAGCGCTGGTGGAGCCGCCCCAGTTGCCGGACTTGTTCTCCCCGGCGGCCCACTGCGGCAGCGGCGCGGCCCGCCACTTGCCGCTGGTGTCCTTGGCGCTGGTGGACAAGAACACCGGCCCCCAGGCGGCGGTCAGCCAGGTGGCGTACTTGCCCTTGTTGAGCGCCTGGTACCACTGGTCGGTGAAGTCCGGGTCGGTCGAGACGACGCCCTCCTTGACCAGCCCGCCCCAGTAGCTCGCGAGCTTCTTGGACGGCTCATTGTTAGCGTTAACGCTGATCTGGTCGGCAGCCGCCATCCGGAAGGGTTTGCCGCCCGCCTGCCACAGCAGCCCCATCCACGCTCCGTTCTGGTTGGGGGCCAGGTTGGTGATGTAGACGTTCGGGTCGGCGGCGTGCAGCTTGCGGGCCGCGGACGCGAACTCGTCCCACGTCTTCGGCGGCTGGATGCCGTGCTTGTCGAAGATGTCCTTGCGATACAGCATGCCCATCGGGCCGGTGTCCTGCGGGATCGCCCAGACCTCGCCGTTCTTGCCGGTGATCTGGCCCCAGGTCCAGTCCACGAACTTGTCCTTCAGCGCCTCCGCGCCGTAGGGCCGCAGGTCGAGCAGGCTGTTGGTGATGGTGAAGGTCGGGATGTACTGGTACTCGACCTGCACGACGTCCGGCGCACCGCTGCCCGCCTTCAGCGCCGTGCGCAGCTTGGTGTATTGCGGCACACCCTGCCCTGCGTTGACCACGTTCACCTTGATCGCCGGGTACTTCTTCTGGAACAGCGCCACCTCCTTCTGGATGTCCGGTACCCAGGTCCAGAACGTCAGCTCGGTGGGCGTCTGCATGGCCTTGTCGATGTCGGCCTGGCTGACGGCGGCCGGCGGCCGGCCGCCCGCGGGTTGCTGGGTCTCTGCGCCGCCTCCGCCGCCGCAGCCGGCGAGGCACAGGGTGGCCGCGGCCGCCGTGGCGAGCCACCGGGTGCGTGACACGGTCATGTCTTCTCCTCGGGGGGTTTCGTTGATCGGCGCACCACCAGGTGCGTGGACGGGGAGTTGGGGGCGGCCGTGCCGGAGCCACCCTCGATTCGCTCAACGAGTAATGCCAAGCCGTGCACGATGGTCGCCTTGAAGTCCTGGTGGATGGTGGTCAGGGGCGGTGACAGGTACGCGGCGGCTGGGATGTCATCCATCCCGACCACGCTCACCTGCTCGGGTACCGCGCGGCCTGCCTCGGCCAGGGCGCGCAGCACACCGATCGCCATGTCGTCATTGGCCACGAACACCGCCGTGACCTCCGGATTCGCTGCGAGGATCTGTCCCGCGACGTAGCCCGATGCCGGCGACCAGTCGCCCTCGAGCATCGGCGGTTCGGGGGTGCCCGCGGCAGCCAGCGCCTCGCGCCAGCCGCGCACGCGGTCCCGCGCCGCCCACCACCTGCTGGGCCCGGCGACGTGCCACACGGTGGCGTGGCCGAGCCCGAGCAGATGCCCGGTGGCCTCCCGGCCCGCGTCCACGTTGGAAGGGCTGCTGATGATCATCTGTGTCTCGTCGAGCCCGGCGATCGGTCCCAAACTGAGCATCGGGACACCTGGGTCTATGCGCAGCTCCTCGCCGACGTCTATCGGCTCGGACAGCACGATGCCGTCCACGCCCTGCTCCAGCAGAGACTCCACGGCCTTCGCCACGCCACTGTCGTCACCTTCGAGGGTGTTGACCACGCTGAGCGCGTAGCCGATCTCCCTGGCCCGCCGTTCCAGCTCGATCAGCTGGGAAGCCGGGCCGTAGAGTGCGCTGCCGAGCGAGACCACCCCGATGCGGTGAAAGCGGCCCAGGTTGAGCGCGCGGGCGGCGGTGTTGCGCCGGTAGCCGAGTTCGCGGGCCGCCGCCAGCACCCGCTCACGGATCTCGGCGCTCACGTACGGCTCGTCGTTCATGACGCGCGAGACGGTCTTCTGCGATACCCCGGCCAGTCGGGCGACATCCGTACTGCCCGGGGGTCTGCGCCTTGTCTCAGACATTCACAGCTCCTGGACTGACTACGTAGTCAGGCTGCTGACTACGTAGTCAGCAAGTGGCTAGTACTGTGGTCCCGGGCGCGCTGATTGTCAAGAGAAGATTTCCGGATTGTTTCCCCGGTCCGGCGCACGGCCGGGTGCGGTCGCCTCGATCCGTCGGCCGGCGCGGCCCTCGTTGCGTCACAGCCTCCGACACGTCCGGCTCGTCGCAGACGATGGCCAACCACCATGAGCCCTTGCCCGTCAGGGATACACCTCCATAAGTGCTTATACTTTCCGGCGGACGAAACACCGGGGAGGGCATGGAATACCAAGGATTAATTGACCGCTCTTTGCCTCGCGTGTGCCTTTCGATCCATAGGAGCGCCTACAACCACAAAGTCTGACCAGCGACTCGGAATAACGTTTTTGGCGGGACCTTGGGATCGCCGCTGCCAACACCGAACCCTTCCATTCTCGGAGTGCTACCACTCATGTGTTTCCCTGATGAGGGGAAGAACATGAATACCTGGCACCACATGTCCATTAAAGCCCGTATCACCCTGTTCACCGGGGTGGTGGCGGCTCTGCTGTCCGCGTTCCTGGCCGCGACGCTCTTGATCATGATCCATCGATATGCCACAGGAGATCTCATCAGTGAGATCACCGCGGCCGGTGGGCGTGTGGTCTATGAGGTGGAGCACAGCGATGTGGTCAAACCGCTGGTCGCGCACAGGGAACGCAACGTGCAGATCGTCAACGACAAAGGTGCGGTCGTCGCCTCGACGCCGCAGCTACGGGGCAAGCCGGCCATGGCCGACCTCAATCCCGGCCGCACGCACATCACCACCGACGTCGTATGCGGTGGAATCTTCCCGCCCGCTCAGTGCAACATTGTGGTCGCGCAAACGGCCTACAGGGCCGGACAGGACTGGATCGTTTACAGCGCCTCTCCCACAATCTCTCCGTTTGTTGACCCGTGGCTGGCCGCGACGGTGATCGGCGCGGCGGCCTTGCTGGCGGTGGTCATCACCGCCCTGGGGCATCGGATCGTCGCAGCGTCCCTCAGGCCGGTGACCGCCATTCGAGCGGAGCTCGACAACATCACCGAGACCTCCCCCGATCGCCGGGTTCCCCTCCCATCGAGCCAGGATGAAATCCACGATCTGGCCGACAGCGTCAACCGGACACTGGCCCGCCTGCAGGCCGCAATGCAACAGCAGCGCCGGTTCACCTCGGACGCCTCCCACGAACTGCGTACCCCGATCGCCGCGATACGGGCCGAGGTCGAGGACGCTCTGCACGCGCCCGAGGAGACGAGCGTGCCCACGCTGGGCAACACCGTTCTGGGCAGCGTGGACCGGCTCGAGGCGATCGTGGGCGACCTGCTGGCCATCGCGCGTCTGGAGGCAGGAGGGCCGGTCGAGTTCGAGCCGGTTGACCTGGCCGAACTCGTGACCACCGAATGCGAGAGGCGACCTCAGACGGACAAGAGGTACGAATACTCGCCCGAGCCCGGTGTGGTGGTGAAAGGCGACCGATTTCGGCTGTCGCGCTTGCTCACCAACCTGTTCGACAATGCCGAGCGACACGCCGCCAGCACCATCACCGTCCACGTACGGCGCTCGCCCAGTCCCAAGCGTGACATGCAACGCTTCCCGCACGGCGTCGCGGTGCTGGAGGTGATCGATGACGGGCCGGGCATCGATCCGAGCAAGCGCGAGCTGGTCTTCCAGCGCTTCGCCCGGCTCGACACCGCCCGCGACCGGCACGCCGGGGGCACCGGGCTGGGCCTGCCGATCGCTCGGCAGATCGCGGAGGCACACGGCGGCACGCTGGAGATCGAAGACAGCCCCCGAGGCGCTCGGTTCGTCCTGCGCCTTCCCCTCTGTTAGCTTGTGATCAACTTCGACCCGAAAACAGGCATCAGCCTCTATCTCGACTTCGGACTCCTTCACGGGGCTGGCCGCCGGCTGCCTACGACTGCTGCGCGGGCGGCGTCCCAAGGTCATCCCGAATCGGGCCATCCCCAAGTAGGGTCCTGGTGCCGCGTCGGTCAGCGGATCTTGAGCAGACCGACCAGGAGGGTGGTCAGTTCCGCCAGCGACAGTTCGCGTCCCCGGGCCACCAGGCGTTCGTACTTGTCCTGCGGGAGGGCTTCGCGTACGGCGGCCGCCTCGCGGGGGCCATCCAGCGGGTCCATCAACTCGGGAGAAAAGCCCACCCGGCGGCCAACAGCCTCCACGCCGCCCATCAGCACCGCTGCCTGCTCGGCCTGTCCGGTCAGCACGAGGGCGTGGGCAGCGGTGTGGATCAGCACAAGCCTGGAGGTGACGTCCTGGTGACGGTCGAGCGCGTCCAGAATGCCGGCGGCGATCTCCAGGGCACGCCGACCGTCGCCATGATCGCACGCGGTTTTCATGGCGGCCCAAGCGGCGGAGCCGGCCGCCCAGTCGTGGCCGCAGGAGTCGGCGGTCGCGACGGCTTCGGCCAGGACCGTGGCGGCGGTCGGAAGATCTCCCAGAACCCGGGCGAGCATGCCCTGCACCATCAGCGCCTCGGCCACCAGCCAGTCCTCGCCGGCCCGCCGGGCCAGTTCCACTGCGCTGCGGGCGAGCGCCGGAGCGTCAACGGGTATTCCGGCGAGTACGCCGAAGTGCGTCTGGTAGACCCGTGCGGATGCCTCGACCATCAGGTCACCGGCCTCCCGTGCCTCCTGCTCCGCCAGCACGACGGCCTCGTACGCCTGCGCCGGTTTCCCGGCCAGGTAGCTGAGCCCGCTGACGGCGAGCCGGGCCCGTGCCCGGACCGCGGGCTCGGCGTGCGGCGCCGCGGCGAAAGCCTTGGACATCCAGGACAGGCCTTCGGCGATGTGGCCCATGCGATACCAGAACCAGTACAGCGCTCCGCCCAGTCGCAGCGCGTAGTCGCCATCTCCGGCGGCCAGCGCGGAAGCGAAGGCGGCGCGGAACTCCGGCTGCTCCCGGGTCAGCCGGCCCAGCAGCACGGCCGCCTGGGGGCCGTGGAGCCTGCGCTCGGCGCTCTCCGCCTGGGCCAGTACCCAGGCTCGGTGCCGTTGCTGGGTCCGCGCGAGGTCGTCCGAGTCGAGTTCCCGCAGCGCGTACTGACGCAGCGTCTCCAGCAGCCGGTAGCGGCGCGGCGCGGTGCCGGGCTCGACACCGACCAGCGACTTGCGGACCAGGGCCGACAAGGGAGGCAGCACGGAAGTCTGGCCTCCGACCGCGCCCGCGGCGTCGAGGTCGAATCCGGCGGCGAACACGCTCAGCCGGTGGAAGAGCCGCCGTTCCTCGGGTTCGAGAAGCCGGTGGCTCCAGGCGATGGCAGACTCCAGCGCACGATGCCGGGCAGGCAGGTCGAGCGGGCCGTCGACCAGTACATCGAAGCGGTTCTCCAAGGCGTCGGCGATCTGGCCGATGGAGAGCATCCGGCATTGCGCAGCGGCCAGTTCGATGGCGAGCGGGATGCCGTCGAGGCCGGCGCAGAGCCCGGGGATCCGGTCGAGGTCGTCCAGGTCGGGGGACCATGCGGGCAGCACCGCGGCAGCCCGTTTCCGGAATAGCTCGGTGCCATCCCCGTCCGGGTCGAGCGGCCGTACCTCGTAGACCGCCTCGCCCTCCACGCCCAGCGCTTCGCGGCTGGTGGACAGTACGCGCAGGCCACCGCAGCGGCTCAGCAGCACACCGGTCAGGGTGGTGACCTCGTCCACCAGGTGTTCGCAGTTGTCGAGGACCAGCAGCAGTCGCCGCCCGGCGAGCACGGCTGCCAGGTCTTCGGCGGAGGACACCCCGGGGATGCCGAGGGCGGCGCCGATCGTCGCGGGCAGCAGTTCGGGTGAGGTGAGGCCGGCCAGTTCCACCAGCCAGGGCCCGTCGGCGCTGTCGGTACGGCCTCTGGCCGTCTCCAGCGCGAGGCGTGTCTTGCCCACTCCGCCCGGGCCGGTGAGGGTGACGAGCCGGTACTCGGCCAGGAGACGGTCCACGGCGGCGATGTCGTCCGTGCGTCCGACGAGGCTTGACAATGCGAACGGCAAGTTACCGACGGGCGTCGCCGAACGCTGGGCAGGCACGACGGGGG
The DNA here is from genome assembly GCF_040659615.1 of Nonomuraea sp. NPDC049784. Classification (NCBI taxonomy): domain Bacteria; kingdom Bacillati; phylum Actinomycetota; class Actinomycetes; order Streptosporangiales; family Streptosporangiaceae; genus Nonomuraea; species Nonomuraea sp. NPDC049784. Next base: position 18,713 of record NZ_JBFAMX010000024.1, on the reverse strand, counting down.
CGGTGCGGGGCCTGGTAGTGGCGGGAGTGGCGCCGCCAGCGTGGGCGCCGATGGTTCCGGCGGAGCGGGCGGGCGGCGGGTCGAGCCGGGGATCCTGGGCGAGCACCGCGGACTCCAGGTCGCGTAACGCGAGTCCTGGGTCGATGCCCAGCTCGTCGGCGAGCCGTTGCCGTACCGTGCGCAGCGCCGCGATCGCGTCAGCCTGCCGCCCGGACCGGTACAGGGCAAGGACGAGCAGCTCCCAGCCGCGTTCGCGCAGCGGTTGCTCGGCCACCAGGGCCTCCAGCTCGCCGACCGCCGCAGCGTGCCTGCCCAGGTCGATGGTGGCGGCCAGCCGATCCTCGTACGCGGCCGCACGCAGGTCCTCCAGCCGGGCCGCTTCCGTGAAGGCGAACCCGGCCCCGTCGAAGTCCGCGTAGGCGGGACCACGCCACAGATCCAGCGCCTCGGTGAGCAGTTCCGCGGCAGGGCCTGGTCTGCCGCTGTCCAGAGCATGCCGCCCCGCCACGGCGAGGTCGGCGAAGCGCTCGGCGTCGACTGCGGACGGATCGGTCCGCAGCGCGTATCCCGTCCCCTCACGGACCAGTAGCCGGGGCGGAGCGCCGGGCGAGCGTTCCGGCTCCAGGGCCCGGCGCAGCTGGGAGATGCACGCGTGGAGGGTCGTCGGTGAGGAGGGCGGGGAGCCTTCCCACACCTGGGACGTGATCCGCTCGGCGGAGACCATCCTGCCCCTGGCGATCAGCAGGACGGCCAGGACCGCCCGCTGTCGCAGACCCCCCAGGCCGACCGTCCGTCCCGCCAGCTCGGCCCGGAGGGGACCGAGCACTCCGAATCGCACAGCATCGAGATCGACGCCACCCATCGGCCCCTCGCACAACTCGTGAAGATCCCATGCGAGGGTAACCGAAGGGCCGCAGCCCAGGAAGGGGCGAGAACGGAGCGGGGGACGGTCAGCTCGAGCAGGTGGCCGTGACCGAGACGTACCGGCGGACGGCGCCTCCGTTCGTGGCCGTCACCGTGAGCTTGTCGCGGCTGAACGCGTCGGAACTCGTGTCCAGGCTGGTCGAGACCGACACCCCGGTGCCGGCGGTGATGGTGATCGTATCGGTCAGCATCGTGGGGGCGTACGAAGGGCACATGACCAGGAAGGATCTGGTGGCGCCGACCTCGACCCAGACCGCGTTGCCCGCGCCGGCCGTCGCTGCCGAGGCCGGGGCCGCGATGGCCGCCAGACCACCGGCCACGGCGGTCGCCAGCACGATGCCTGCGGTGAAGTTTCTGAACATGATGGTGTCCTTTCTCTCCATCCCTTGGGGACGGTTTTCGGTTTCGAATGTCGCGCCCCAGGCTGAGGCGCGATGTCACTGACCGGCCGGGATCTGTTCCCGGGCCGGAAGCCGGGGGTGGGCCGGGTCGCCGTTGGGACGCGGCCGGAGCACACGGGCCAGGACGCCGGGCGACAACAGGCGCTGTGGAGGGGCCTGAAGGTTCGCGACGCTCAGGAATGCGTGCCCGACCACCGGGTCCGCCGCCGCGGCCACGTGGAGGCGCGTGATGTAGCGGTTGAGCAGCTTCACGCGCAGAGGGCGTGGAGCCTCGACGGACGGGAACCGCAGATCACCGCCGACCGACAGGTCCCAGGGCACGTCGATGATCCGCGCGGCCCGCTCGAAGAAGCGGCGGGCCAGACCGTCGCGTCGGCCGTCCTCCAAGCACTCACGCAGGACCACGGCCTCGCAGGCGGCCACCGTCATGCCCTGCCCGTAGCTGGGGTTGAACTGGCACAGGGCGTCACCGAACACCACATAGCCCTCGGGGAAACGGCCCAGCTGTTCGTAACGGCGCCGAATGCTCACTGGGATGCGCATCCGCCGCGGCTCCCCGAGCGGTTCCAGGCGCTCCAGGAGGCGGTGCAGGTCCGGGACCGGAAGCCGGGCGGCGAACCCGTGGTACCCGTCCGGGTCGACGGGCGGGACGTCGTCGCCCATGCCGAACAGGGTGACGAGCCAGCGGTCTCCCTCCCCGCTGAGGGCGACCCCGCCCCTCGGGACCGACGCGCTGTGCCCCACCACCATGGCGACGAAGTCGGCGTCGCCCGGCCGGCGCCGGTACTCACGCGAAACGTACTGCAGCCGGGAGTCGACACGTTCCTCGGGTGCGGGCTCGTATCCCAGCCGGCGCAGCCACTCCGTGCCCCGGTTTCCCCGGCCCACGGCGTTCACCACGAGATCGGCGGCCATGTCCTCGGGCTGGTGCCCCGAACGCTGCAGACGTACTCCGGTGACCGCGCCGTCCCTGCCGGCGATCGGCTCGACCATCTCGCAGCGCTCGTGGATCACCACGCCGGGAAGATCCGCGACCCGGGACCGCAGATACCGTTCGAGTTCCGGCCGGCTCACCGTCAGGCCGCGCAGGTGCGAAGGCGCGGGGTGCAGCAGCCGGCCGTCGTTGTACCAGCGGACGTCGTCCTGGATGTCGCAAGTGGTGGCGCCCGCGGCGACCAGGTCCGCAGTCAGCCGGGGGAACAGATCCTCGAGGATCTCGCAGCCCCGCGACAACAGCCCGTGCGCGTGATGCCCCTGCGGCACGCCCCGCCGGGGGACGCCCTGGGCGGGCAATTCGTCACGGTCGACCACCGTGACCCGGTCGAACGTCTCGCTGAGCACCCTGGCCACCAGGAGCCCGCCGATTCCCGCTCCCGCGACGACGGCGTGTCCGGTGGGCGGGTGTCCGATGCTTGTCATGGCTTCCTCACCCCTCTCTCCGAAACGAGAGTGGGCCGGCCTGCTTCGGGGCCGCTGGGAACCGGCTTTCCCAGCGACTTCCAAGGCTTCCAAGCGACCCGGTCAGCTCCCCCGCCGACATCGGCGGAGGGGGATCACCGTCCAGCGATCAACGAGGTGAGCAGGGCGCTCGCCTCCTGCCGAGACATCGCGCGCCCGCGGGCCGCATGGCGTTCGTACTCCTCCGGCGGAAGTGCCCCGCGTACGGCGGCAGCCTCGCGCGGCCCGTCCAACGGGTCCATCAGCTCCGGGGAGACGCCGGCTCGCTTGCCGATGGCCTCCACGACCCCCATCAGCACGGCCGCGTGCTCGGCCTGCCCGGTCAGCGCGAGGGCGCGGGCCGCGCTGTGCACCGTCACCAGCCAGAAGGAGATGTCTCCGTAACGGTCCATCGCGGCCAGGATGTCCGCCGCGATGGCCAGTGCCCGAGTGCCGTCCCCGCGGTCCGATGCCGTCTTCATGTCGCACCAGGCTGCCCCGTCCGCGGCCCAGTCGTGGCCACTGGCGCGAGCGGCGCCGATGGCCTCCTGAAAGACCCTGTCGGCGGCCGGCAGATCCCCCAGCACCCGCAGGACCATGCCGTGGATCATGAGCGTTTCGGCCTCCAGCCAGTCCAGGGTGCTGCGCCGGGCGATCTCGACGGCCTCGCGGGTGAGTGACTCGGCGTCGAGCGCCACCCCGGCCAGCAGGCCCAGGTAGGCGGCGTAGGAAGTCGCGCTCGCCTCCGTCACCGGGTCACCTGCCTGGCGGGCCTCCTCGATCGCCGAACGGGCCGCCTGGTACGCCTGTTGCGGCTGTCCGGCCAGGTAGTGCAGTCCCGTGACCGCGTACCGGGCACGCGCCCGGACATCCGCACCGGCTTGCGGGGCCGCCGCGAACGCCTCGGACAGCCAGGCCAGGCCCTCAGCGACATGCCCCATGCGGAACCAGAACCAGAACAGCGCGCCGCTCAGCCGTAACGCGTACTCGCCGTGACCCGCTGCCAGCGACGAGGCGAACGCGGCCCGGAACTCCGCCTGATCGCGGCTCAGCCCGTTCAGCAACGCCGCTCCCTGCGGGCCGCGGAGATGATGTTCGGCGTTCTCAGCCCGGGCCAGGGCCCAGGCGCGGTGGCGTTCCTGTGCCCGGGCCGTCTCGTCTGGGGAGAGCGCGGCCAGGGCGTACTGGCGCAGGGTCTCCAGCATCCGGTAGCGGCGTGGCGCCGTGCCAGGCTCAGCGGTGACCAGCGATTTGCGGACCAACGCCGACAGCGGCACCAGGACGGGATCGACTCCTCCGACCGCGGCGGCCGCATCCAGGTCGAAGCCGGCTTCGAACACGCCGAGCCGGTGGAAGAGCCGGCGTTCCGCCGGCTGCAGCAATTGATCGCTCCAGGCGACCGTGTCCAGCAGAGTGCGGTGGCGGTCCGGCCGTCCGGCTGATCCGTCCACCAGCAGGGTGAAGCGGTCCTCTACGGCATCGGCGATCTGGGCGACGGACAGCGCCCGGCACTGCGCGGCGGCGAGTTCGATGGCCAACGGGATGCCGTCCAGCCGCGCGCACAGGGCGGCGATCCTTTCCCTGGCGCCCGGCTCGGCCGCCCAGCCAGGAGAGACGGCTGCCGCACGCCGCAGGAACAGGTCCGCGGCCTCAGTGGCGGCCTCCAAGGGCGGTACTTCGTAGACCGTTTCACCCGAGATGCCTAAGGGTTCGCGGCTGGTGCACAGCATCCGCACAGTGCCGCAGCGGGTCAGCAGAGTGTGGACCAGCATGGCGGCGGGGACCAGCAGATGCTCACAGTTGTCCAGGACGATCAGCATGTCACGGTCGGCGATCATCGCGGCCAGCTGATCAGGGGACGCCGCGGTGGGCAGCCCAAGGGCGACGGCCATGGTCGCGGTGAGAAGTTCGGGTGTGTGCAGACCTGCCATCTCCACGAGCCAGGGCCCGTCGGCGTCGGTACGGGCGCGTGCGACCTCCAAGGCCAGGCGGGTCTTGCCGACCCCGCCCGGGCCGGTGAGCGTGACCAGCCGCTGCCCGTCCAGGAGAGATGCGACGGCCGCGAGGTCGCCGCCGCGGCCGACGAAGCTGGACAGCGCGAACGGCAGATTGCCCGAGGGCGGCGCCGGAGCCACGGCCTGAGGGTGGGACATGCGGCTGGGCTCAGCCGGCGCCGGGGCCAGCCGAGGGTCCTGGGCCAGTACGGCCGCCTCCAGGTCGCGCAGGCCGCGTCCCGGGTCGATGCCCAGCTCGTCGGCCAGCCTTCTGCGTACCGCTCGAAGCGCGGCGAGCGCGTCGGCCTGCCGCCCCGACCGATATAAGGCGAGGACCAGTAACTCCCAGCCGCGCTCCCGCAGGGGCTGCTCGGCGATCAGCGCCTCCAGCTCGCCTACGGCAGCGGCATGCTGCCCCGACGCGATGACGGCGGCGAGTCGGTCCTCGCGGACTGTGGCCCGCAGATCCTCCAGCCGGGTCGCGTCGGGCGCCGCGAAGGCGGCTCCCCCGAAGTCGGCATAGGCCGGGCCTCGCCACAGCGCGAGCGCCTGTCCGAGCAGGTCCGCGGCGAGTTGCGGTTCGCCGCCCTCCAACGCGCGCCGGCCACGAGCGGCCAGATCGGTGAAGCGCTCGGCGTCGACCGCGGCGGGTACTGCCCGAAGGGCGTATCCGGGTCCCTCGCGCACCAGCAGCCGGGCCGGGGCGCCGGGTGCTCTTTCTGGCTCCAGCGTCCTGCGCAGATCGGCGACGTACCCATGGAGTGTCGTCAGAGAGGGAAGTCGCGAGCCCTCCCACACTTCGGAGAGGATCCGCTCTGCCGAGACGCTCCTGCCCCGCGCGATCAGCAGCAGCGCCAACACGGCCCGCTGACGGGGGCCGCCAAGCCCTGCCATGCGATCGCCGACCTCGGCCCGGAGCGGTCCCAGAACGCCGAACCTCACGCCCTCGGCCACGCTCACCAGCAGACCTCCCGCCGTACGTAACGCGCTGCGAGAATTATCCGAATCATTCCGTGGCGCGTCAAAATTCGCGCGTAAGGTCTGGTCTGGGTTCAACGCCACTCGGGGCAAGAGCTGCGCTGCCAGGCCCCACCTTTGTCGAGGCCTTTCGGATATCCCGGCCGCTTCGGCATCGTCAAATGTCACACAGGTGTGTACGGCGTCCAGGTGATGACGAACGCGACAACCAGCAGGAGCGGAAAGACCTGCACCAACACGATGTCCCTTCGGCGATGCCTCCACGCCACAGCGGCAACCACCAGCAAGATCAAGGCCACGGCCGCCGAAAGCGTGTACGCAACAGCGGAGCGGAAATTCATTTCCGCCAGCCATTCGGCGGGGGTCGGGTCGCCCCGCCCGTCGCACCACACGCTGGCTCCATCACAGAGTTCCCCCCGGAGGTGAACACTGCTTCGAATCCACCCCGCCACCAATAGAAGGAGTACGTCTCCGATCAGAACCGCGCCGACAGACACAACTCGCTTAGTCTCTGAAACTCCCCCGACTTCTTGATCCATCATCCTTCGATCCTAAGAAACGGAAGCGTTCGGGCATGCTCAGCGCCGAGGATGTGCGTCAAGAGTGGAAGGCTCCGCGCGCCCTCAGCCGTTTCTGCCTCCCGGTTGGGGGGTGGCTGATGAGCTGGGCGAGAGGGGGAGGCGTACTTCGAAGCAGGCGCCGCCGTGGGCGGAGTCGCTGACGGTGATGGTTCCCGAATGGCCGTGTGCGATGTCGTTGGCGATCGCCAGGCCCAGGCCGGTGCCGCCCAGGTGACGGCTGCGGGCCGTGTCCAGCCGGGTGAAGCGTTCGAAGATCCGTTCGCGGTCGCTCTCGGGAATTCCGGGACCGTCGTCGGAGACGGTCAGGAGCGCCTGGCCGTTGTCGCGCCTCACCGCTACGTCGACCCGGTCACGGGCGTGGCGTTGCGCATTGTCCAGGAGGTTGGTCAGCAGCCGGGCGAGCTGTGCCGGCGCGCCGTCCACGATGACGCCGTCCTGCAGGCCGACCTGGACGGGGACGCGGTCGGCGCGATGCTCCAGCTCGGCACGGGTCAGGTCCGCGAGGTCCACCCTCTCGCGTACGGTCGCCGCGCTGGATTCGAGGCCGGCGAGCAGGAGGAGATCGGCCGTGATGGCCTGCAGGCGGTCGACGTCACGGAGGGTGTCGTCGAGCAGCTCCTCCGCGTCGAAGTCGTGTGGGTGTATCCGAGCCTCTTCAAGTTTGACGCGCAGTCCGGCCAGCGGGGTGCGCAGCTCGTGGGAGGCGTCGGCGACGAACCCTCGTTGGCGGTGCGTGGCCCGTTCCAGCCGGTGCAGGGTCTGGTTGAGCGTGCGGACCAGCCTGGCGATCTCGTCGTCTCCGGCCTGCTGGGGGATGCGGCGGCTCAGATCGTTGAAGGTCGTCGTGGCGAGCTCTGACGTGATGGACTCCACGGGGCGCAGGATGCGACCTGTGACGTGCCAGGTGATCCAGCCGACGGCAGCGGTGAGCAGGGCCGCCTGCGCGGCCACGATGGCATTGTCGAAGGTGGTGGACATCATCGTGGTCGTGCGATCACCAGCGTAGACCACCGGGGACTGGACTCCGGAGCCCACCCGGAGCGCGCTGAAGCGAAGGCAACCCGGCTCGATGTTGGCGCAGGTCTGCGAATCCTGCATCGTGTCTCCGGGCGCGGGCCAGGCCCTTACGATCGGCTGTCTGTCCCCGGCAGAGGGGGACGCGGCGAGCACTCGCCCGCCCGGGGCCACGACCTGGATCAGATCGACGCCCGGCACCGATGGTTTGATCACGCGAGGCAGGCTGCCCTTACGGACAATTGCCGCCACCAGGACGGCTTGCTGCTCGGTGCCGTTCCACATGACATTGGCGATCACTTGGGAGATCATCAAGCTCATCGCCACGGCCACGGGGATGAGGATCAGCAGCGTGCATACGATGCTCAGCATCGTGAGCCGCCCGCGGATCGACCGTGGGCGGAATCTCTGCAACCAGATGCCCACACCTTTACGGTAACGAAACCCGCCTCGGTGGAGACAACGCCAAGGGAAAGTCTCGGACAAGAAGCCGCCCCGCACTTCCGGGCCTTGACGGCGCCGAGCCCAGCGCCGATGGCGTCTCAGGGTTGATGGTGACTGGCCGATCTCCGGTAGAGATCGGCGACCTGTCCGGCCAGGGCGGTGAAGAAGCCGGCGAGGCCCAGGACGGCCAGCACCGCACCGACGATCACGTCGTCCCTGGTGGCAGCCGTCCACGGCTCGCGCATCGGCTGCTGCCCGGTGACGAAGGGCGCGGCGACCAACCAGACGCCGGCCAGGAAGATGAGCGCCAAGCCGACCTTGCCGAGCTTCCTCACGCCCGCATCTCCCCTCGGTCGGCCTGGTCCGCGGCGAGCGCGGCGACCAAGGGTTTGAGCAGGGCGTGGAGCTCCTCGGCCGAGGGCACAGCCGGCTGCTCGGGAGCGAGGGCCGGGCGGCGCTGGGCCAGCACCCCGTCGGCGCGCAGCCGGGCGCGCCAAGCGGTGGCCCAGGCCATCGCCGTGACCATGGCGATCACGCAGACGCCTGCTCCGGTCGCGAGGTCGATGGTACGCGGATCACCCTCGTGGCCCAGCGCGAAGGGGGCCAGCAATAGCCACCCTCCGGCGACCAGGGCGGCTGCCGAGGTGACGAGTCCGGCAAGGTAACGGATCATGGATTTCCCTTCGACTGGATGGCGGCCAGCAGCAGCCGCCCGGCCAGCGGTCGCAGCACCTGACGCGCGGCGCTCCTCGCCCGCGCGGTCTCGTCCCCCGTCTGTTCCGCCGGGACCAGCGCGGAGGCAGCGGAGACGAGCCGGGGCGATGCGTCGTGCTCGATGCGCTCGGCCAGCCAGGTGAGCGCCACCCCGGCCAGCGCCAGGACGAGTGGCGGCAGCGGTGGTTCGGCGGCGCCGCGCAGCGGGACCTCGCGCAGCACGAGCGCCAGCAGCAGGCTGGCCAGGGCGAACGGCACGGCCCACAGGTAGACCGCCTGCACGCCGTCAGTGAACGCCTCCAGCAACCGGTGCAACTCCGCGAGCGGGATCCGCTCCAGCACCGCGGGATCCGCGGGCACGGCGTGTACCCCCGCGTCTTCCAGCGAGCGCGCCTGCACGGTGCCGAACAACGCGGTGCCCATCGCCCCGCCCAGCGTGCGGAAGAAGGCGATCACGCTGGAGGCGACGCCGATGTCGCCTGGCCGTACGGCGTTCTGGGTGGCGATCAGGGGGACCTGGATGAACAGGCCCATTCCCAGCCCGACCACCACTGTGAAGGACAGGAGAACCGGCATGGAGGTGTCGGCCTCGACCCGGCTCAGCAGCCAGAGCCCGGCCGCCAGCACCACGGCGCCCACGATCGGATGAACCTTGTAGCGTCCGGTGCGGGATACGAGCTGGCCCGAGAGGGCGGAGGAGACGATGATGCCGATGGTCAGCGGGACCAGCGCGAGGCCGGATTGCGTGGCGCTCTGGCCCTTGACGATCTGCAGGTAGCCCGGCAGGTAGACGACGGCGCCGAACATCGCCACGCCGCTCAACAGGGCCAGGCCGGAGGAGACGGCGACCACCGGGTCGGCCATCAGCCGCGGCGGCAGGATCGGCTCCGACGCCCTGTGCTCCCAGACCACGAACGCGGTGGTCAGCACCAGGCCGGCCACCGCGAGGCCCGCGATCTGCGGCGAGTTCCAGTCGTAGGTCTGACCTCCCCATACGGTTATGAGGAGCACGCAGCAGACCGCCGCGACCAGCAGTGCCGCGCCGAGGTAGTCGATGCGGTGCTGTAGCCGCCGGACCGGCACGCGCAGCGCGATGGCGATGACCGCCATGGCGACGACGCCCAAAGGCAGGTTGATCCAGAAGATCCAGCGCCAGCTCGCGTGGTCGGTGAAGAATCCGCCCACCAACGGTCCGGCGACGCTGGCCAGGCCGAAGACGCCGCCGAACATGCCCTGGTAGCGGCCGATCTCCCGGGGCGGCACCACGTCCGCGATAACCGCCATGGCGAGCGCCATCAGCCCGCCGCCGCCCAGGCCCTGCAACCCGCGAAAGGCGATCAGTTGGGGCATGTCCTGCGCGACGCCGCAGAGCACCGAGCCGATCAGGAAGATGATGATCGCGCTCTGGAAGACCCGCTTGCGGCCATAGAGGTCGGAGAGCTTGCCGTACAGCGGGGTACCCGCCGTCGAGGCCAGCAGGTAGGCGGTGACCACCCAGGAGAGGTGATCGATGCCGCCCAGCTCGCCGACGATCCGCGGCAGCGCAGTGGCCACGATCATCTGGTCCAACGCCGCGAGCAGCATGGCGAGCACCAGGCCCGTCATCACCAGACGGACCTGCCCCTTGGTTAAGCTCACCGAGCCTCTCCCCCTCGCCGATACTTACGGTGACGAAGACCTTACGCAGAGGTGCGGCGCGGTGTATGGAGAACTCACATATTGATGCTCCGATCACCTTCGCCCCCACCCGCTGACGAGGACCGCGGGGAGGGCGCGGAGGCCTGGCTGGAGGTCGATACGAGAGATGGCGCCGAAGCCCAGGGTGACGCCGACCGGACCAGCCACGGCTTCCGTGTGATCGCAGGGAATGGTGGCCGTTCATCGGCAGCCCAAGTCGACGGGCATCCTCCTGGTCAGGCCGCGTCCGGCCTAGGTACAGGTGATGTTGGTCGGGCCGGGCGTGGACGGGCCGTTGGCCTGGAAGCCGAAGGTGGCCGACGCGCCCGGCGCAAGGCTCGTGGCCCAACTCGGCGCCTTGATCGTCCATGTGGTGCCCGACGGCGTGATGGTGGAGCTCCAGGCGTTGACCAGGGTCACGCCGGACGGCACGGTCCACGTGATCGTCCAGTTGTTCCAGGTCGTGGTGCCCGTGTTCCGCACGGTGACATTGGTCGAAAAGCCGCCCTGCCAGGCGACGTAAGAGTGGGCCGACGCCGGGGAGCGAAACGCTGCCGGATAGTCTCATTGAGACTGGCCGAGGTTCCGGAGGGTCGTCCTGTGAGAGGAATCGAGGCACACGCGCGAGGACTCGGTCCGGCATGAAGCCAAGACCGAACGCCATCTGTATCGGCGGGCCCTGCAACGGCAGGCTGGCCCGCATCGAGCAGGACGTCGGCATCGTGCAGGTGCCGTTCGGGCCAGCCGGGGACGCTCAGAGCGCTCCTTACCGCATCACTGCGGGCCGCATACACCATCCGTCCTGCCGCACTCCATTCACCGTGCTCAGCTGGGTCGCCGCAGTCGGCCAGGGCCCTTGACCGTATTGCCCCAGAGGCCGGCTGCCGCCGCAGCAACGCCACCTGGTGGCGCGGGACAAGGATCTCTATGCCCTGATCGACGTCGGCGGCCCCGACTCGACCCCGCGTGTTACTGGGGCTCGATGAACTGCATGTCGAGCTGGATCTTGATGGAGTCACTGAGGATGGCGGGGGCGAAGCCGAGACCGAAGTCGCTCCGGCGGATCTCGCCCTTCGCCTCGAAACCGGCGTGCCGGCGTCCGTCAACGATGGAGTCCTCGACCCCGCCGAACTCGACGTCGAAGGTGACGGACCGGGTCACCTCGCCGATGGTGAGGTCACCCTCCATGGTCCAGTCGTTGCCGTCGCCTTCGATCCTGGTGGAGCGGAACGTCATTGCCGGGCGGTTGGCGACGTCGAGCATGTCGGGGCCGCTGACGTGGGCGTCGCGGTCGGCGTTGCCGGTGTCGATCGAGTCGAGCGCGACGGTGGCGGTGACCGCGCAGCTGTCGAGGGTGTCGCTGACGATGAGGTCTGCCTCGAAGCGCCCGAACTGGCCGCGCACCTTCGAGATGCCGAGGTGGCGGATCGTGAAGCCGACCGCCGAGTGGAACGGGTCGAGGGTCCAGTGGCCGGCGAGGAGCGGCAGAGCGGTCGGCGTCGTCGTGGTGGTCTTGGAAGTCATGCCCCCAACCTGGCCCGGGCGGCGGCGCATAGGGAGGCCGGGCTGAGGCTGGCCCTGACAGGGCGACGATGAGCGCGCCGGGAATCGGTAGGTTGCGGGTGTGAGCGACAACGAGCTGGGCGCGTTCCTGCGGAGCCGCCGGGAGGCCATCAGTCCCGCCAACGTAGGGCTTCCCGCCGGGGTCCGGCGGCGGACCCCCGGGCTGCGCCGCGCCGAGCTGGCCACTCTCGCGGGGATCAGCGTGGAGTACCTCGCACGGCTGGAGCAGGGCCGCGACCGGCATCCGTCCCCGCAGGTGCTCGGCGCGCTCGCCGACGCCCTGCGGATGTCCACCGACGAGCGTTTCCACCTCAGGCTCTTGGCGAAGGCGACCGAAGGCGGCAGCCCGTTCGTCTGCCCTTCGGCGCAGCCGCCGGTCGTGTCCATCCGGCCGACGGTACGTGCGCTGCTCGACAAGCTGGAACCCGCCCCGGCGGTGCTGATCAACCGGATGACGCCGGTGCTCGCGTACACCACGGGCTTCGAGCGCCTGGCCCGGCCCACCGGCCTCCTGGACGCGGCCGAGCCCAGCTTCGTCCGGTTCGTGTTCACCGACGCGCGCGCCCGCGACGTCTACCCCGACTGGAATACCGTCGCGACCCAGCAGGTCGCCATCCTGAAGTGCGCGGCCGGTCTCGCCGACCCGCACGTGGCGGCCCTCGCCGACGAGCTCACCGTCACGGCCGGCAGACCCTTCACCGAGCGGCTCACCACGCCGGGCGTCCCCGAGCGCGCCGGTGTCCAGCGCTGGGCGCATCCGGAAGCCGGGGAACTGCGCCTCGCGTACGAGGCCCTCGAGCTCGCCGACGACCTGCGCCTGATCGCCTACCTTCCGGCGGACGAGGCGTCGTCGGCCGCCCTCGATCGCCTGGCCGGCCGTCACCTCGGCACGCTCCGCGTCGTCAACGGCTGACTGCGGACGTTCGCCTGCCGGGGGTTCGGCCGTTCCCGGGGTCGGCCTGCCCCCTGAAGGTCGCCGGCGTGATCGGAGCTCCCTCCGGCGCAGACGGGCATGAAGCGCGCACCGACGGGCTGGAGAAAATGGTTCGGGCCTGCCCCGCAGGTGTGGAGCAGGCCCGGACGTATGACGCGCGCGTCAGGTCAGGCGGGAACGATGTTCTCCGCCTGCGGGCCCTTCTGGCCCTGGACGACGTCGAAGGACACCTTCTGTCCCTCGGTCAGCTCGCGGTAGCCGCCGGTGGCGACGATGTTGGAGTAGTGCGCGAAAACGTCGGCGCCGCCGCCGTCCTGCGCGATGAAGCCGAAGCCCTTTTCAGAGTTGAACCACTTCACGGTTCCGGTTGCCATGTCGATCTCCTTCAGATATGTGCAGACCAAACGGAATCCGCACCGTGCGGAATCCCGTGTCGCCGCAATGAGCCCATCCGGAAATGACCGGCAAAAACAAAACGCGCCCAACATTACATTCTGTCGGGCGCGCACAAAGTCCATGGGTACCACAACTGCAACACCATCAGTCTAGCACACGCTCCGGGAGAGCCGTCCGGCCACGGACGAGGGGCGGCAGGGAGCCGCCCCTCCGGCTGCACCGTTCGCCTACCGCCCATCATGGCTTCGTCGCTGTGGCTGGTGGTGGTTGGGGCAACCTGGCCCCGGGGGCGGGCGAAGGGGTCCAGCCATCCGAGCCGCTCGGCGAGTCGTCGGGCGCCGTCGATGTCACCCGCCTACTCCTCCTTGTGGATCGTGACCGCTTGGATCGCTGTCAACAGGATCGTGTGCACGGGGGATTCGTGTCGTGTCGAAGCGGATCCATGCGCGTACTCATCGAGCACAACGGTGTTGCGGGAACGATCCAGTTCGACGACAGCCCCCTTGAGCGACTGACCTCCGCGCAGGTGAACCGTGACCCGCTGTTCGTTGCCTTCCACGCTCGACAGCACATACATCCATACGTCTACGTCCGCCATCCAGCCCTCCGCAGGAATATCCGGTAACTCGGTCACGATCAGCTCCTACGCCTCCTCCGGAACGCGGGTGAGAAGGGCGTACGCATAACGTCAACGTCTCTCTTACGGGAAAATGAGCTGACCCGATCGAGTCGTCGTGCGGATTTTTTTCAGCAAAACCTTCTTTCGTCAATTGATATTGTAACGCTGTGTGGTCGCCGCCGAAATGATCACGGTCGTGCTTCGGCGTTGTGCGGCCTTGATTCCGCATGCGCTGCCGTGGTGCTTGATCAGGCCGTGGCCGGTCAGCAGGTCGTCCGCATCCAGGCGCGCGCTCGCGCCCGCCTCCCTGCCCAGGAACTGGGGACGAGCGTAGGCTCCGAGCGTGGAGCCCTCTTCGTCCCGCGGCCCGGAACGCCAGGTGGCCGAGGCGTTCGTCGCCCTGGCCGACACGCTGGTGACCGGGTTCGACATCATCGAGTTCATGCACGTCCTGGCCGAGCGGTGCGTCAACCTGCTGGGCGTGGACGCCGCGGGTCTGCTGATCACTGATGATCGCGGTCGTCTGCAACTCATGGGCTCCTCCAGCGAGCAGAGCAGGCTGCTTGAGCTGTTCCAGCTGCAAAGCGATCAAGGCCCCTGCCTGGACAGTTTCCGCTCCGGCCTGCCGGTGCACTGCGCCGACCTGGCCGAAGCACACGCCGTCACGACCTGGCCGCGCTTCGCCGGCCACGCCCAGCGCAGGGGGTTTCGGGCGGTCAGCGCGCTGCCCATGCGGCTGCGCGAGCAGGTGATCGGCGCGATGAACCTGTTCCATGCCCGGCCCGGCGCGATGGAGCCGGGCACGGCCGCGCTGGCCCAGGCGATGGCCGACATCGCCACCATCGGGCTGCTGCAGGAACGCGCGATCCGCGAAAGCCAGATCCTGACCGAGCAACTGCAGCACGCCCTGAGCAGCCGGGTGATCATCGAACAGGCCAAGGGCGTGATCGCGGAACGGCACGGCCTGTCCATGGAGGCGGCCTTCGCCCTGCTGCGCGGACACGCGCGCAGCAACAACCAGAGCCTGACCGGACTGGCACAGGAGGTGGTGGCGCACACCATCGCCCTCCAGCCGCGAAGCCAATCAGGCACCTCGGGGCTCCCACCCGCCCCCTGACCCCGCCGCCCCCGTCGCGACGGGGTCAGGGCGTCAAGCGGACGGCGATGCGCAGCCGGGTACCGTCCGCGCCGCTGCTGACGGCCACCTCATCGGCCAACTGGCGGATCAGCCACAGTCCACGCCCGCCGGTGCCGTCCAGTCCAGGCCTGGCCGGCCGCTCCAAGTCCGAGCCTGCGTCCGGAAGACCGGGCCCGTCATCGCTGATCTCGCAGCACAGCAGGCCATCGACCCGCCACATCCGGATCCAGCCGGTCCCGCCGCCATGGCCGACCGCGTTGACCGCCCCCTCATGCGCCGCCAGCACGAAATCGTCCCACCGCACCCCCACCAGCCCGGCCTGCGCGGCCTGCACCCCCACGACGTGCCGTAGCAGCGGCAGCTCGGCATGGGTGAACTCACACGCCAGCAACGGCCACAGCCCCTCGCCGCCCCATTCGGCGCACATAGCCGGCCGCCTGCTCACCTCAGCCGATCAGCGGTCACGAGGTGCGGGCCGGGCCGGGCTGTCGCGGTGACCTGAATGCGGCACATCCCTGCCACGAGTAACCCTCTGCTGCCGGTGACGTCGAATGCCTGCATGCAGACGGCGATCCGGACCAAGCACCGCACGGGCCTCGCCGCGACGAGATCGGGGTCGACGCCGGCCAGGCACACCACCGGGACGGCCTCAGCAGCCAGAGCGAGTAAGGATTTTCGGCCTGCCATGGATACCACGGTCCTTGCGCGAAGCGAATGGGGACCGCCGGGGTCTAGGGCAGCCAGACTCGTCTTATACCGATGCCCCGCCACCACGGCGGGCAATCCCGCGTTACCCTCTCAATTCCCTGGTCGGACGGTGCGCCGCAGTTGACTCCGGGACCGGCATTCTTGACCTCAGCGGCCGCGAATCCGTTTGTCCACGTGTGGGTGACGACCAGAGTCGGCTTCGCCCACATGCCGGTCGTGCCTGACGACTGTGACGGCCCCACTCAACGCGCCGTGACCTGAGGTATTTCGGCGGTGGTGTTGCCAGCCGAGGCGCCTGTCTTGGCCGCCAATGCCGGCCTGCCGGACCCGCCGCCCGTTCACTCGCCCAAGCAAGCCCTTCAGCAGGATCTGACTCTGGTCGCCAAGGCCAAGAGCTGGGACCTGGCACAAGGCGCTCGTGGCCTACGGCTTCACATCCGCGGCCACCTCCGTCGACATCGCCGGTGCGGGGCGGATCCCGGCTGAGGTCGCCGAAGAGCCGGGAAGGCGGTTCGCGGCAGAGCGCGAGGTCCGCTCGGCCGGCTCGCCCGGCTGGGACAACACCGGGCGCCGAACTCGTCCGAGTGCTACACCAGCAGGAACCGGTCGCTGGTCGCGATGGACACGATCTGGAAGTTGCTGTTGTACATGACGGCGTTGTAGTGGAACAGGTGGTTCTGCACGCCCGCCGGGACCGCGATGCTGAAGGTCTGCACCAGTACGAAGTCGAGGCCGACGTTGGTGAACGGCGGTGAGGAGAACTTCTGGGCCGGGATGGCGGGGTCCAGCGCGGCGACGGCTGCGCCGGTGGTCTCGTCCAGGGCGGTGACCAGCAGGGTGAAGGGCGCGGTGTCGATGACGCTGTTGCCGGCCTCGATCTCGATGACCAGGTCATAGGCGGTGGCCGGTGGCTTGCCGGCGACGTCGGGCGCGTTCGGGGTGGGGTCGCCGACCTTGTTGCCGCTTTGAGTGGTGTAGATCCGGGCGATTCTGGCGTCCTGGGAGTTCATGAACGGCCTCCACGGCCATATCGAAGAACGTGCGGGCGAGCCAGGCCGGCCCGCCCAAGAGCCCACGACTCTCATCCAGGACCGCTGTATCGCTGGAACATCCAGTACTCGCGTCGCCCTGGGGAATCGACTGGGCACAGACGCAAGGTCTCGGCGTCTGTGTCACAAGCGATGCCTGTGACACTCACCCCAGGTGTACACCCCCACCGACCACGGCACAAGCCGGTCCACAGCCACAATCCGGCTCGCTGCAGTGGAGCACGGATCACCGGATGTCAGCGATGTCGCCACTGGAAGTTGCGGCCGCTCGTTCACACCAGTTGATGGCGTGGTCGGCGACCTTTCCCATCCGGGGGTAGCGAGAGCGAGATGCGGCCTCCGGGCGTCCCGTCGATCGCCTGCGCCGATGGCGCCTTCTCCGGGTCGGCTCGTTCGGCTGGTGGCTGAATCCGGGGCAATTACCACAATAAGTACTAAGGTGGTAATCAGGTCCGGATATCCGCCGGAGCCCGACGAGGTCGCACACGCAGACCCACGCGAAGGCCAGCAGTCGCCGACTCAGTACGCCGGACGATGTCGCGCGGTGATCACACCGCCCGTTCCGTGGAACGCGTGGGGTCTACCTAGGGGCATCATGGCCGACGGCCGGCACCGAACACCCGCTGATCGAGCACGGCTCAGAGCCGAGCCGATGCACCCCGCTGACAGTGGCTGACGACGGCCACACCCCAGGAGCTCCTGACGGTGCCCAGATGTGGATCACCGCCGATCTGGTCGCGATCATCCGGCATATTCCGCTCCGCCAGGAGGCTTGAGATGTTCGAGAAGTTCACCGACCAAGCGAGGCGTGTCGTCATCCTGGCGCAGGAAGAGGCCAGGATGCTCAATCACAATTTCATCGGTACTGAGCACATTCTTCTTGGTTTGATCCATGAAGGTGAGGGCGTGGCCGCCAAGGCTCTGGAGAGTTTGGGCGTCAGCCTTGAGGGTGTGCGCCAGCAGGTCGAGGAGATCATCGGCCAGGGTCAGCCGGCCGAGTCGGGGCACATTCCGTTCACCCCGCGGGCCAAGAAGGTCCTCGAGCTGGCGGTCCGTGAGGCTTTGCAGCTGGGTCACGAATACATCGGCACCGAGCACATCCTGCTCGGGCTCATCCGCGAGGGTGAAGGTGTGGCCACTCAGGTGCTGGTCAAGCTTGAGGCCGATCCCGGACGCGTCCGGGACTGGGTCCTCCAGTCGCTCTCCGGCCGCGGCGACGACGAGCCGGCGGCGAGCGTATTCAAGGAGTCGGCCCGGCCGGCCTCCGGGATGCTCGATCAGTTCGGCCGCAATCTGACCCAGGCGGCCCGTGGGGGCAAGCTGGATCCGGTGATCGGCCGTGAGAAGGAGATCGAGCGGGTCATGCAGGTCCTCTCGCGGAGGACCAAGAACAATCCGGTTCTGATCGGCGAGCCCGGTGTCGGCAAGACCGCCGTCGTCGAGGGTCTGTCGCAGAAGATCGTCAGGGGTGAGGTGCCCGAGACGTTGAAGGACAAGCAGCTGTACACGCTTGACCTCGGTGCTCTGGTGGCCGGTTCCCGTTACCGCGGTGATTTCGAAGAGCGTCTGAAGAAGGTGCTCAAGGAGATTCGTACGCGTGGGGACATCATTCTGTTCATCGACGAGCTGCACACGCTGGTGGGCGCGGGCGCGGCTGAGGGTGCGATCGACGCGGCCAGCATTCTCAAGCCGATGCTGGCGCGCGGCGAGCTGCAGACGATCGGCGCGACCACGTTCGACGAATACCGCAAACACTTCGAGAAGGACGCCGCTCTCGCCCGCCGTTTCCAACCGGTTCAGGTCGCCGAGCCCTCGCTCAGCCACACGATCGAGATGCTCAAAGGTCTGCGCAAGCACTACGAGGCGCACCACGCCGTCTCGATCACCGACGACGCGTTGGTGGCCGCCGCGCGGCTGGCCGACCGCTACATCAGCGACCGCTACCTTCCCGACAAGGCGATCGACCTCATCGACGAGGCAGGGGCACGGCTGCGCATCCACCGGATGACCGCTTCGGCCGGCCCGTACACCGAGGACGTCGTCACCGAGGAGCTGATCGCCGAGGTTCTGGCGACCGCTACCGGTATCCCGGTCTTCAAGTTGACCGAGGAGGAGTCGCAGCGTCTGCTCCGTATGGAGGAT
>NZ_JBFAMX010000023.1:0-47985 GCF_040659615.1 Nonomuraea sp. NPDC049784 | reverse complement strand
ACCACAAGCGGTGATCCAAACAGATGGGTATACCGGTTATTCGACGATTTATGCGAAGAGCTCGTTCAGATGACGACATTGCGGAAGAAGTCGGACGCCCGCCTTGGGCGCCTTGCTCGGCACGGTGGACGATACGGGCTCGGCCGCGGCGACTCTGAGCGTGGCCCGGCCCATGTCGTTGGTGCCGTCGCACTTGACGTCGACCCGGTAGGAGCCGCGCCGGACCGTTCCTGAGACCTGCGCCTCGCCGCGTACCCAGGGCGAGCCGTTGGCGGGCGTGGCTGTCGCGGTGGGTGTGACCGACGCCGCGGGGACCGGGTTGAGCACGACGCCGTTGATGAACGCCTTGGACGTCGCGGTGCCGGTGTGCGCGGGGCCACCGGTCGGGACGGGGCAGTTGGCCAGGATCCACACCTTGGAGGTCTCGCCGGCGGTGATGCGGTCGGGGTTGAGCTGGACCGAGATGGTCTGCCTGGTGACGGTGGGCTGCGGGCTGCTCGTCGTGGTGGCGGTCGGCGTGGCTGTGCCCCCGGCTGTGGGGGTGGCCGTGGGTGTGCCTGTTGGATTGGTTTCGGCGGAGGCCGCGCAGCCGGTCAGACCGACCACGACGATGGCTCCCGCGTAAGCGACTCGCCTGATCCCGAGCACCGGCCGCACCCCACTTTGCCGTTTTGCAACCCAGCATCCACCAAAACTATGGATGTCGCCCCTCCTGATACCCAGAAAATCTGGGCCAATCCCTGACCAACGATCATGATTTATGTCGTTGGCCTGGTACGTCAAGGGTGCCAGGATTGCCGAAAAATGACCGGCGTTTTAGTCTTCCAGCGGTTCAGACGGCGTGTCGGCCCACCTGGGGCCCACGCCTCGCAGAGTCACGAGGCGGGCCTCCTCGCCGGCCTCGCGGTCGATGTGGATCTCCAGCCAGTCGTCGGCCAGGCCCTCGACCAGCCCTTCGCCCCACTCGACGACGGTGATGGACTCCTCCAGCGAGGCGTCCAGGTCGAGGTCGTCCACCTCGAGGTCGCCGCCCAGCCGGTACGCGTCCACGTGCACGAGCGGCGGCCCCTGGCGCAGCGAAGGATGCACCCGGGCGATCACGAACGTGGGCGACGTGATGGGGCCGCGTACCTTGAGCCCTTCGGCGATGCCCTGCACGAGCGTGGTCTTGCCCGCGCCGAGCGAGCCCGACAGGATGAGCAGGTCTCCCGGGCGCAGCAGCGCGGCCAGTCGAGCGCCGTACGCGCGCATGTCCTCGGCGGTCGCGAGCCTCACTGCAACTCCACCCTCTTGAGCAGGTCGCGCAGCGCGTCGTTGACCACGCCCGGCCGCTCCAGCTGAATCAGATGGGACGTGTCGGGCACCTCGGTGAGGTGCGCCTTCGGCAGCGCGGCCGCGATGGCCTTGCTGTGGTCGGGCGGGGTCAGCCAGTCGCGCTCGCCCACCAGGATCGCGGTGGGCACCGAGTCGAGCATGTGGAGCGCGGAGAGCTTGTCGTGGTTCATCAGCGCGGGGTAGAAGTCGGCGAACACCTCGGTCGGCGTCGCCCTGATCATCGATTCGGCGAAGTCGACCACGGTCGGGCTGACGTTCTTGGAGTCGCCGAAGCCCATGTAGCGGGTCATCAGGAACGCGATGTCACTGCCCACGCTACGGGTGCGGTCGACCAGTGCGCCGCGCTTGCCCAGCATCGAGATCGTGGTGGGCGCGATCTTGTGCACCGCCTTGGACACCATCGCGGGCAGGCCCAGCGTGAGCTCGGCCAGCTTGCCCGCCGAGGTGGCGATGAGCGCCACACCGCGGATCTTGTCCTCGAACAGCCCGGGATGGCGGTCGGCCAGCGCCATGATCGTCATGCCGCCCATGGAGTGGCCGACCAGCACGCACGGGCCCGGCACGAACCGCTCGATCACCTCGGCCAGGTCGTCGCCCAGCCGGTCGATCGTGCTGCCGTCGGCGCCCGCGCGCTCCGAGCGCCCGTGGGAGCGCTGGTCCCACAGCACGATGCGGTAGTTCTCGCGCAGGTCCTTGCGCTGGTAGTGCCAGGACTCCAGGCTGAGGCAGTAGCCGTGACAGAGCACGACGGTCAACGCCGCGTCGTCCTCATGGTCGCGACCGCTTCGGGGCTCGTTGGCATCGTTACTCTCGCTCTCTCCCCCCGAGCTCCTTCGCTCCTCGGGCCCGTCGATCTCTACATGCAGCGCCCTACCGTCGGAGGTGACGAGCGTGCGCTCCCTCCCCCGCAGCTCACCGAACGGCTCGCTGGCCTCGGCGTCGGGGCGCAGCCTGATCCGGCCGACCGCGTAGCGCTTGGCCAGCGCCGCCGCCGCGACACCGGCGGAAGCCGCACCGACGAGCGCGCCGGCGATTCCTACCCTGCGCCGTGTTGTCGTCGTCGTCATGTCCCCGATCCTTCTCCGCTCATGCCCGCCGGGAGGTGCCCGTCGTCACTCCGAACGCCTGTGCTCGTAGACCCGCGGCACGCGCGAGCCGATCCTGGTCACGATCTCATGCGTGATCGTGCCGAGAGTATCCGCCCACTCCTGAGCGGTCGGCTCGCCCCCGTCACCTGGCCCGAACAGCACGACCTCGTCCCCTGCCGACAGGGGGTCGTCCCCCATGTCGATCATGAACTGGTCCATGCACACCCGGCCGGCGATCAACCTGCGCCGCCCGCCCGCCAGCACCTCGGCCCGCCCCGTCGCGTGCCTGAGAATGCCGTCCGCGTATCCGAGCGGCACGAGGCCCAGCGTGGTCTCGCGCTCGGTGACGTAGAGGTGAGCGTATGACACACCCGAACCCTCCGGCACCCGCTTGACCAGGCCAATCTGCGCCACGAGCGTCATCGCCTGCCGGAGGCCGAAGTCGCCCAGCTCGGGGATGGGGCTCAGGCCGTACATCGCGATGCCCGTCCTGACCATGTCGAAGTGCGCCTCGGGGAGGGTCACGGTGGCGGCCGAGTTGGCGAGGTGCCTGATCACGTCGGAGCCCGCCGCGCCCACCTGCTCGGCCATCTTCAGCGCCGTCTTGTACGCCTCCAGCTGCTGCCCGATCGACGGGTGGCCGGGGATGTCGGCGCACGCGAAGTGGGACCAGAGCCCGACGATCTCGATCACGCCCTCGGCCCGCAGCCGCATCGCCTGATCCAGCAGCCCCGGCCAGCCGGCCAGCGGGGCGCCGCCCCTGCTCATACCGGTGTCCGCTTCCAGATGCAGCTTGGCGACGCGCCTCGTACGCCGGGCCGCCGCGGCGATCTCCGCGAGCAGTTTCTCGTCGGAGGCCGACAGCTCGATGTCGTTGGCGAGCGCCTCGTCCAGCGGCTCGCCCGGCGTGATGAGCCACGCCAGGATCGGCGCGGTCACGCCGCCCTCTCTGAGTGCGAGCGCCTCCCTGACGAAGGCGGTGCCCAGCCGGCTCCCCCCGCCCTCCAGCACGGCCTCGGACGCCGGCACGAGGCCATGCCCGTACGCGTCGGCCTTGACAGCGCCCATCAACTCAGCGCCGCCGGCCTGTTCTTTGAGCAGGGCCACGTTGTGCCTGATCGCGTCCAGGTCGACCCGTGCCTCGGCTGGGGTGGCCATCGGGGAGTACATCCTTCTAGTGTGGCAGCTCACGCACGTGGTCGAGCGCGATTTCCACCCCTGACGCCCCCATGACGACCGACTTCCACCCCTGTCTTCGCGCCGCTCATCAAGCGAATCGCCTCCGGGACCGCCGAGGCCACATCGGCGGCGGCCAGGGGGGCGCCGTCGGCGGCGAGGCGGCCGGCGAGCCCGTGCAGGTATGCCCCGCAAGACCCCGCGTCGTAACAGCTCAACCCCTGGGCGAGCAGTGCCCCCGCCACACCCGACAGCACGTCACCGGTCCCCCCGGTGGCCAGCCAGGACGTGCCGGTGGCGTTCACCCGCACCGGCCGGGAGTCCTCGGCCACCACCGTGGTGGATCCCTTGAGCAGCACGGTCACCCCCAGCTCGCCCGCGGCCCGCCGAGCGTGCTCCAGCCGGGCCGCCTCGATGGCGTCGCGGTCGACGCGGATGAGCCGCGCCAGCTCCCCGGCATGCGGCGTGATCAAGACAGGCGCGGACCGCCGCAGCAGCGCCCGATCCCGGGCCACCACCGTCAGCCCGTCGGCGTCGATCAGCACGGGCACGTTGGACGCGAGCACGCCGGCGACCAGCTCGTGCGCCCACTCCCCGGTGCCCAGCCCAGGCCCGATCACCCAGGCCTGCACCCGCCCCACGTCGTCGATCGAAGGCCGGTCCAGCTCGGTGACCACCGCCTCGGGCCAGTGCGAACGCACCTGCGCGACCGGCGCGCTCGGCCCCACGTACCGCACCATCCCCGCCCCGGCCCGCAGCGCGCCCCCCACGGCCAGCACGGCGGCACCGGTGAACAGGTCGCTCCCCGCCGCGACGCCCAGCACACCCCTGCGGTACTTGTCCGACTCCTTGCCCGGACGCGGCAGCATGACGTCCACGTCGGCCGAGGTCAGCGCCGCGACGTCGGGGTCGGGCAGGTACGCGCCAAGCCCGATGTCCACGAGCTCGACCCTCCCCGCCTGCTCGGCGCCCGGATCGACGAGCAGCCCCGTCTTGTACGCCCCCATGGTCACGGTCACCCGGGCCCGCACCGCCGTGCCGTCCACCCGCCCGCTGCTCGCGTCCACCCCGCTGGGCACGTCCACCGCCACGATGAGGCCGCGGGCCGCGTTCGCCTCCTCGACGAGCTCCCGGTACGGCTCCCGCAGCGCCCCAGTGGCCCCGATCCCGACGAGCCCGTCGATGATCAGGTCCGCGTCCTCCAGAGAGGCCCGGTCGACGACCCGCCCCCCGGCCTGACGGAACGCGGCGAGCCCGGCCTCGTGCGTCTTCGACCCGGCCAGGATCGCGCCCGCCCAGGCGCCGCGTCTGGCCAGGCGCTCGCCCGCGTAGAGCGCGTCACCGCCGTTGTCGCCGCTGCCGACGAGGAGCACGACGCGTTTGCCGTACACCCTGCCCAAGAGGTCGGCGCAGACGGCGGCGAGCCCCGAGGCGGCTCGCTGCATGAGCGTGCCCGGGGGCAGCCGCGCCATCAACTCGTGCTCGGCGCCCCGGATCTGGTCGGCGGTGTAGGCAGTCTTCATGGCCTCACTCCGTTCGGCTGCTCGGTCGCCATATGCCGCCGCCTTCCCCCGCTCTGGTCGCTTCGCTCCCGCCGCTCCTCCAGGCGACGGCACTCCTTCGCGCGCATGATCCGAAGCTATCCCTCCGCGATCACATAGGCCACGGCCACGCCCGCGTCGTGGCTGAGTGAGATGTGCCACCGCTTCACCCCGAGGTCGTACGCGACCTCCGCGGCCCTGCCGGTGATCCGCAGCTCCGGTTTGCCGGCCTCGTCGCGGCGCACCTCGGCCTCGCGGTGGTCCAGCCCCGCCGGGGCGCCGAGCGCCTTGGCCACGGCCTCCTTGGCGGCGAACCTGGCGGCCAGCGACTGCACCGGCAGCTCCCGCTCGGCCTCGGTGAACAGCCGCTCCCTGAGCCGCGGTGTCCGCTCCAGCGACGCCTCGAAGCGGGCGATGTCCACAACGTCCACGCCGATGCCCAGGATCATCACCCAAGCGTACTCAGAACAGCCCTCGCTCCCACGGACCCCAGATGGCGAAGGACCTGCCCTGTTTGGCCTGCACGTTGACGTACAGCGTGTGACCGCCGGGCCCGAACGTCGAGCCCGCGAACTCCGCACCAGGATCGCCGGAGATCGGCTCCAGGCGGCAGAAGTCGAAGATCTCCCCCGACTTCGTGAGCCCGCGGAGGTAGTTGTCGCCGTCGCCGTCCTCACACAGCACGAGCGTGCCGCGCCTGCTGGCGGTCACGTTGTCCGGCAGGTCGAGCACGGCCGAGCGCGGCGACTCGTAGACGAGCTTGAGCCGCCCGCTCCACGTCTCGTACGCCCACACCTGCCCCCGCCCCTTCCCGAACCCGGCCGGCGGCGTGTCGCCCTGCGCGGTGGCCCCGCCTTGAGTGGAGACGAAGTACACGACGCCCTGATGGAAGACGGTCCCCTCCAGCCTGGAGAAGATGGCCGCCCCCGCCTCGCGCCCCTGCCGGCCCACGGCCTGTACAGCCTCGTCGTAATCCGGCCTGCCGGTGAAGGTCGGGTCAGGCTCGTCGATGTCCACCCAGACGGTCTCGTACGCCGTCCCCGGCTGCTGTCCCACGGACAGGTCCTTGCGCTTGGCGCCCTTGACGGCGAGCATCTGCAGCCTGCCCCCGTCGAGCAGCCGCCCGGCCTGTACGGGGTGCTTCG
This sequence comes from Nonomuraea sp. NPDC049784, assembly GCF_040659615.1. Classification (NCBI taxonomy): domain Bacteria; kingdom Bacillati; phylum Actinomycetota; class Actinomycetes; order Streptosporangiales; family Streptosporangiaceae; genus Nonomuraea; species Nonomuraea sp. NPDC049784. Next base: position 41,700 of record NZ_JBFAMX010000023.1, on the reverse strand, counting down.
GTGGCAGGTACCGGTAGAACCCAGAGGGGAAGGAGAAGTTGTCCTCGGTCATGTAGAGCGCGCCCGTCGAGGGGTCGAACGCCACCGACTCGTGCGGGAACCGGCCGGCCGACCTGATCGGCCTGGCGGTCGCGGCGCCGTTGACCGGCACCTCGAAGATGTAGCCGTGCTTCTGCGTGAGCTTGGAGTTGTCGCCGCCGGAGAAGTCGCCGGCCACGTCGGGGCCGTTGACCGTCTCCTCGCAGCTCACCCATGCCCGCCACGCCATGGGGCCGCCCGAGCAGTTCATCATGGTGCCGTTCAGCGAGGGAGCGCTCTGGATCACCTCGCCGTATCGGGTGACGCGTAGTGTCGAGGTGCCGCCCCCGGCCATCGGGTCGTACGCCTTGTTCTTGTCGCCGAACGCGCCGACGGGGCCGTTGACCTCGTGGTTGCGGATGAGGATGGCGCTGCCGTGCGGCCCGGAAAAGGCCGCCATGCCGTCGTGCCTGCCCGGCACGGCCGATCCGTCGCTGAACTTCTCGCCCGCGGCGCTGAAGGAGCGGTACTTGAACCCGTCGGGCAGGTGCAGCCGCACCTTTCCGTCACGTAGATCTTTTACGGGCCTCAGCCGCCCGTACCCCTGTACCGGCTTGACGCCTCCCTGCGCTCCCGCGCAGGCGACTCCGGCGAAAGGCCCGGCGACGGCGAACACATTGGCGATGAAGCGACGACGGTCCATGAGACCTCCCAGCCCCGAACAGTAGCCTCAGGCACAGCCTCATATCCGCCATTCGCCAAGGCGCATCTTCCTTCCCCGAACTGAGTCTCGGTAATCCCACGTCTTTATCCACAGGCTGTGGATCTCGTGGGGAGAGCCCCGACCATGATCCGGTTTGTTCCTCATCGCTACGCTGCCTAGGTGAACAACGGCTACGTGGAACTGAGCAGGGAGCAGTGGAGCGAGCTCCGCAAGAACACGCCCTTGACTCTCACCGCAGACGAGCTGGAAGAGCTACGCGGCCTCGACGATCCCATCGATCTCACCGAAGTCACCGACATCTACCTCCCCCTCACCCGGCTGCTCAACCTGCACTTCACCGGGTCCAAGCAGCGCAGCAGCGTGCTGAGCGCGTTCCTCGGCCATCCCGAGCAGCGCGTGCCGTACATCCTCGGCATCGCGGGCAGCGTCGCCGTGGGCAAGTCGACGACGGCGCGGCTGCTGCACACGCTGCTGGCCCGCTGGCCCGAGCACCCGCACGTGGAGCTGATCACCACCGACAGCTTCCTCTATCCGAACGCGATGCTGGAGGCCAAGGGCATCATGCATCGCAAGGGCTTCCCGGAGAGCTATGACCGCAGGGCGCTGGTCAGGTTCGTGGCTGAGGTGAAGGCGGGGTCGGCGGAGGCGCACGCGCCGGTCTACAGCCACCTGGAGTACGACATCGTGCCCGGCGTCACCCAAATCGTGAAAAATCCGGATATCTTGATCATCGAAGGGCTCAACGTCCTCCAACCGGCCCCGCCCACCTCCCTCGCGGTCAACGACTACTTCGATTTCTCCATCTACGTGGACGCCAAGGTCGAGGACATCCGCACCTGGTACGTCGACCGCTTCCACAAGCTCCGCCGCACCGCCTTCGAGGACCCGAAGTCGTACTTCCGGTACATCGCGGAGCTTTCGTACGACGAGGCCACGGCCTTCGCGGTCAACGTCTGGCGCGACATCAACGAGCGCAACCTGGTCGAGAACATCGCCCCCACCAGGGGCCGCGCCGACCTCGTGCTCAAGAAGGGCGCCGACCACTCGGTCAGACGAGTACGCCTCCGCCAGACCTGACGACCTCCTTACGCGTCCCGAACGCCACCCGCCACCAAAGGGGCCCAGCCGGAGTACTGACGGTCCACGAGACACGTCCCGCCTCCCTTCCCCGCCCAAAGGACGCCTGCCGAAGTACAGAAGGGACAGGAAGGCGGGCACGGATGGGTCAATACGGCATCAACCGCGATAGACCACAATGGCGTGCGTGCTTCATCTCCGACTGATCAGCCCCGCCGCACGCACCGAAGAGGCGACGACGGTGTTGGAGGACTGCCCAGGCGTCACCAACATCGTCGTCCTGCCCGGCGCGGCCCGCGAGCCGAGCGGCGACCTGATCCTCTGCGACGCGGCACGCGAGTCGGCGAACGAGGTGCTGGGCAGACTCAAGTGGCTGGAGACGGAGGGCTCCATCGCCATCGAGCAGGTGGACCTGTCGCTGTCCAGCGCCGCGACCCACGCGGTGGACGAGGCGCCGGGCGACCCCGACGACGCCGTGGTGTGGGAGGAACTAGCGCACAAGGTGCGCGCCGACTCCCGCATCACGTGGGCGTACCTCACGTTCCTGGCCATCGCCACCCAGATCGCGGGCATCGGCATCCTGCAGAACTCGCCCATCCTGATCGTCGGCGCGATGGTGCTCGGGCCGGAGTTCGGCGCGGTCGCGGCCATCTGCTTCGGCCTGCTGCACGCCAGGTGGCACCTGATCATCGCCTCGTTCAGGACGCTCGTCGTCGGGTTCGCGGCGGCGATCGCGATCACGTTCGCCTGCGCGCTGGTCTCTAATTGGCTGGGCTGGATCGACATCGGCAACCTCGCCAGGAACGAGGAGGTCCAGTTCATCGTCAAGCCGGACCGGTGGTCGTTCATCGTGGCGCTGCTGGCCGGCGCGGCCGGGGTGCTGTCGATCACGGCGGGCAAGTCGTCGGCCCTGGTCGGCGTCTTCATCTCGGTCACCACGGTGCCCGCGGCCGGTTACGTGGCCGTCGCGCTGGCACTGGGCGACTGGAACGAGGTCTCCGGCTCGGTGTCGCAGCTGGCGGTCAACATCCTCGGCATGGTCATCGCGGGCACCGGCACGCTGCTGGTCCAGCGGAAATTCTGGCCTCAAGTAGGACGGCGTTCATCCGTCTGAACGAGGCGTCGGCCCCGCGCGCCGGGTACGGTCAGGCACATGCACATCCTCGCCACCGAGGGGCTGACCAAACGCTTCCCCACCGTCACCGCGGTCGATCAACTCACGGTCACCGTGGGACCCGGGGTCACCGGTCTGGTCGGGGCGAACGGCGCGGGCAAGTCGACACTGATCAAGATCCTGCTCGGTCTGCTGCCGCCCACCAGCGGCACCGCCAAGGTGCTCGATCTCGACGTGACCGCGCAGGGCGCCGAGATTCGCAGGCTCGTCGGCTACATGCCCGAGCACGAATGCCTCCCGCCCGACGTCTCCGCCACCGAGTTAGTCGTCCACCTCGCACAGATGTCCGGCCTGCCGCGCGCTGCCGCCCGCGAGCGCGCGGCCGACGTGCTCCGCCACGTCGGCCTGGCAGAAGAGCGCTACCGTGCCGTCGGGGGCTACTCCACGGGCATGAAGCAGCGCGTCAAGCTGGCCCAGGCCCTCGTGCACGACCCCAAGCTGATCTTCCTCGACGAGCCCACCAACGGCCTCGACCCGCGCGGCCGCGACGAGATGCTGACGCTGATCAGGCGCATCGGCACCGAGTTCGGCATCAGCGTGCTGGTCACCTCCCACCTGCTGGGCGAGCTCGAACGCATCTGCGACCACGTGATCGTCATCGACGCCGGGCGGCTGCTGCGCTCGTCCGCGATCGGCGAGTTCACCCAGGCCACGCAGACCGTCACGGTCGAGGTCGATGAGGGCCTGGAGCCGCTGGCCGCCCGCCTGACCGAGGTCGGGCAGACGGTCTCGCAGCAGGGCCGCATGCTGGTGGTCAAGGTGCTCGGGCCCGAGACGTTCGACGCGATCAGGGACGCGGCCGTCGACCTGGACCTCTGCCTCATCCGCCTCGAGCAGGGACGCCACCGCATCGAGGACGTCTTCAGGGAGGAGGTCGCAGGTGTCTGAGATCTACGACATCGGCTACCGCCACTACGACGGGGTCCGGCTGGGCCGCGGCCACTCGACGCGCGCGCTGGCCGTGCACAGCCTGCGCGGCATCTTCGGGCTCGGGCGCACCGCCCGCAGCAAGATCATGCCGTTCTCCCTCTTCGTCATCATGCTCCTGCCGGCGGTCGTGTCCGTCGCGACGATGGCCCTGGCCCAGCAGCGCATCCTCCCCTACAGCGCCTACGCCGTCATCATGCAGGCCGTCGTGGCGGTCTTCCTGGCCTCACAGGCGCCCACCGTCGTCGCGCCCGACCTGCGCTACCGCGTGCTGCCGCTCTACCTGTCGCGTCCGGTCTCGATCGCCGAGTACGTGGGCGCCAAGGTGGCGGCGATGACCGTGGCGCTGTTCCTGCTGCTGGCCGTGCCGCTGACGTTGATCTACGTCGGCGAACTGGTGGTGGACATGCCCGGGCCACCGGCCACCGGGGAGTTCCTCGGCGCGCTGGTCATGGCACTGGTGCTGGCGGTGCTGCTGTCGGCGTTCGGGCTGGCGCTGGCCTCGTTCACGCCTCGGCGCGGGCTCGGGGTGGCCTCGGTGATCGTCGTCTACCTGCTGTCGTCGGCGTCGGTGCCGTTGATCTACGGGACGCTCTACTCCTCTGGCTACGAGTCCGCGGCCGCCTGGGCCTGGCTGGCCAACCCGTTCTGGTTGGTGGACTCCGTACAGTCCTGGCTGTTCAACACCCCGCCGCACTCCATCGAGAGCGCCGCCTACCCAAGTGGCCCGGCCTCGGCGGCGATCCTCGTGGTGCTGGTGGGGCTCGCCCTGGTCGCCCTCGCGCTGCGCTACAGGAAGGCGGCCTCACGGTGAAGATCGAGCTGTCGCAGGTTTCCCGCTGGTACGGCAACGTGGTGGCGGTCAACGACGTCACGATGACGATCGGCCCCGGCGTCACTGGCCTGCTCGGCCCCAACGGAGCGGGCAAGTCCACGCTCCTCCACATGATGGCGGGCTTCCTGGCCCCGTCGAGCGGTTCGGTCACGCTGGACGGGACCCAGGTTTGGAAGAACCATCACATTTACCGAAATATCGGTCTGGTCCCGGAACGGGAGGGCGTGTATGGCTTCCTCACCGGCTGGCAGTTCGTCCTCTCCGCCGCCCGCCTCCACGGACTGAGCGACCCGGTCGAGGCGGCCCGCAAGGCCCTGGCCACGGTCGAGATGGAGGAGCCCAAGGACCGCCGCGTGGAGACGTACTCGAAGGGCATGCGCCAGCGCGTCAAAGTGGCCGCGGCGCTCGTCCACGACCCGCCGGTGCTCCTGCTCGACGAGCCGTTCAACGGCATGGACCCGCGCCAGCGGCTCCACCTCATGGACCTGATCCGGGCCATGGGCACGGCGGGCAAGACGATCCTGTTCAGCTCCCACATCCTGGAGGAGGTCGAACGGGTCGCCCAGCACATCGAGGTCCTGGTGGCGGGGCGGCACGCGGCGTCGGGCAACTTCCGCGAGATCAGGCGCCTGATGACCGACAGGCCCCACCTGTTCATGATCCGTTCGAGCGACGACAGGAAGCTCGCCGCCGCCCTCATCCGCGACCAATCGACGGGCGGCATCACCCTTCGCCCGGACGGCCTGGAGGTCCAGGCCGCCGAGTTCCGCCGCTTCGCCCGGCTCCTCCCCCGGGTGGCTCAGGCGGAAGGCGTACACCTGCACCAGGTCTCCCCGGCGGACGAGGACCTGGAGAGCGTCTTCTCCTACCTGATCAACCGGAGCACCTGATGAATCCAATAGTCGCGGGGATCACCTATCGGGCCCTGCTCGGACGCCGACGGATCATCCTGCTCCTCCTGCTTCCGCTGGCCCTGATCGGCCTGGCGGTGCTCTTCCGCATACTCGGCGGAGACGACCAGAGAATGGCCGTCAACCTGATGCAGAGCTTCGCCATCAGCACCGTGCTCCCCCTGCTGGGCCTGATCGCCGGCACGGGCGTCATCGCCCCGGAGATCGACGACGGCACGATCATCCATCTGATGTCCAAGCCGATCTCCCGTCCGGTCATCGTCCAGACGAAGTTCCTGGTGGCGGCCTCGCTGATGGCCCTGTTCGGCGCCGTGCCCACATATCTGGCGGCCTGGATCCTGGCCGGCAACGAGGACGGCATCGCCCCGGGCTTCGCGCTGGGAGCCCTGGTGGCCGGCGTCGCCTACGCCGCCGTCTTCCTCCTGCTGGGCGTCATCACCCGGCACGCGGTCACGATCGGCATCATCTACGCGCTGGTCTGGGAGAGCGTGGTGGGCGGGTTCATCCCGGGCGCACGCAAGTTCTCGATCCAGCAGTGGGGCCAATCGGTCGCCGACCAGATCTCCGACTCGGCCTTTCTCAAGACCGACGTCGCCCTGAGCTTCGCCGTACCCGCCCTCGTCGTCGTCACGGTCGTCGGCGTCATGTGGGCCGGCCGGCGACTCCGGGTCTTCTCGCTCACCGGGGACGAATAAGCGAACGGCCCGCGGGGTCACCCCGCGGGCCGTTCGAAGCGTCGCTCAGGCGCAGGCCGTACGTACGACGTCGGCGAGGCGGTCCGCCACCTGGGTGGCGTGCTCCTCCGACGCGGCCTCCACCATGACCCGGATCATCGGCTCCGTGCCGCTCGGCCTGATCAGGACCCGGCCGGTCTCCCCCAGCTCCGCCTCCGCCGCCGCGACGGCGGCCAGCAGGTCGGGAGCCGAGGACTTGCCCTTGTCCACGCCCTTGACGTTGATCAGGATCTGCGGCAGCGGCGTCATCACCGAGGCCAGCTCCTTCAGCGAAACGCCCGACTTGGCCACCACGCCCAGCAGGTGGAGCGAGGTGAGCAGGCCGTCGCCGGTGGTCGCGTGGTCGAGCATGATGACGTGGCCCGACTGCTCCCCGCCCAGGTTGTAGCCCTCGGACTTCATGCGCGCGAGCACGTAGCGGTCGCCCACCGCGGTCTCCACCACGGTGATGCCCGCATCGCGCATGGCCAGCTTGAAGCCCAGGTTGGACATCACGGTCGCCACCACGGTGTCCTTGGCCAACAGACCCTCGCCGTGCATGGCGGCGGCGAGGATGGCCATGATGTGGTCGCCATCGATGATCGCGCCCGTGTGGTCGACCGCCAGGCAGCGGTCGGCGTCGCCGTCGTAGGCCACGCCCAGGTCGGCCCCGCGCGACACGACCACCTGCTGGAGCTTGTCCAGGTGGGTGGAGCCGTGGCCGGCGTTGATGTTGAGGCCGTCGGGCCTGGCGCCGATGGACTCGACCCTGGCGCCCGCCCGCACCAGCGCCTCAGGAGCCACCATGTGCGCGGCCCCGTGCGCGCAGTCGACCACGATGTTGAGCCCGTCGAGCGCGGCGTTCATCGTGGTCAGCACGTGAGAGATGTACCGGTTGGCCTCACCGTACGCTTCCCGCACCCGGCCCACGCCAGAGCCGATGGGAAAGGTCCACTCCTCGCCCAGGCGCCGCTCGATCTCGTCCTCGACCGCGTCGGACAGCTTGAAGCCGCCACGGGCCAGGAACTTGATGCCGTTGTCAGGCGCCGGATTGTGCGAGGCCGACAGCATGACGCCGAGGTCGGCGCCGAGCGCGGCGGTGAGGTGGGCGACGGCCGGGGTGGGCAGCACGCCGAGGCGCAGCACGTCCACACCAGACGCCGCGAGGCCGGCGACCACGGCGGCCTCGAGAAACTCTCCCGAGGCACGCGGGTCCCGGCCTACGACCGCCACCGGTCGGCGCCCGGTGGCGGCGAACGCGCCGGCATCGCCGAGGACGTGAGCCGCCGCGACCGACAGGTCCATGGCGAGCTCCGCCGTGAGGTCGCGGCCGGCGACCCCACGGACCCCGTCGGTGCCGAAAAGGCGCGCCAACTTTAGCGCTTGCTGTACTGCGGAGCCTTGCGGGCCTTCTTGAGGCCGTACTTCTTCCGCTCCGTGGCGCGGGCGTCACGGGTGAGGAAGCCGGCCTTCTTCAGCGGCGGGCGGTTGACCTCGACGTCCAGGATCGCCAGGGCGCGCGACAGACCCATGCGCAGCGCGCCGGCCTGGCCGGTCACGCCGCCGCCGTCGATGCGCGCGATGACGTCGAACGCCTCCTCGGCGCCGAGCACCACGAAGGGCTCGTTGACGATCTGCTGGTGGACCTTGTTCGGGAAGTAGACGTCCAGCGAACGACCATTGATCGTCCACTTGCCGGTGCCGGGGACGATGCGCACGCGGGCGATCGCCTCCTTACGGCGGCCGGTGCCGTACGAGTTGCCCGTAGTGACGGGCTTGCGCACGGGCACATCGGCGCTGGCGGCGGACTCGGTGGTGTACTCGGACGGGAAGTCCTCGCCGGAGAGGTCCTCCAGCTCGGCCTCGACGACGGCCGTCTCGACACCGGTGGGCTCAGCCACGGTTCTCCTCTAAATCTTTCGAACTACTACTGGGCGATCTGGGTGATCTGGAACTGCACCGGCTGCTGGGCCTGGTGCGGGTGCTCAGGACCCGCGTAGACCTTCAGCTTCTTCGCCATCTTCCGGCCGAGGGAGTTCTTGGGAAGCATGCCCTTCACGGCCTTCTCGACGGCCTTGTCCGGCCGCTTCTCCATGAGCTCGCCGTACGTGACGGAACGCAGACCGCCCGGGTAGCCCGAGTGGCGGTACGCCTTCTTCTGCTCAAGCTTGTTGCCACTGAGCGCGATCTTGTCCGCGTTGATGACGATGACGAAGTCACCGGTGTCGACGTGAGGAGCGAAGATCGGCTTGTGCTTGCCGCGGAGCAGGGTCGCGACGTGGCTGGCCAGCCGGCCCAGCACGACATCGGTCGCGTCGATGACGTACCACTGACGCTGGACGTCGGCGGGCTTCGGTGAGTACGTGCGCACGGTCGTAGCCTTCTTTATGCTCGCGTCTTCGGCGCTGTCGGAAGTGACAGCTACATTGGTCGGTCGGTGCGGGCACACGACGGCCCGGACCTTCCGTCTCCTCAACACGGGAGATGACGCCGGACGCGCCGCGCATTGGTCTCACGGACCTATGCACACAACGAACCTAAGCTACCCGCCCAACGGCGCACAGGTCAAAATGACCGGTAACCCGATGTGAGCTTACCTGACCGCAGAACGGTTCGGTTTCGTTTCCCTGGGACCCCTTCTTTCCCAGGACCAGACATCCCTATCGTTAGCGGCGGTATGCGGCAGAACTCTCACCCCCGGCAAACCCAGCAGGGCGCTCGGCGCCGGAATCACCTGGGGGTGCTCGCCTGCCTCATGGCCGTGCTGTTCACGGGCGTACTGATCGGCCGGCTGACCGACGACACCGAGCCGAGCCGCCACGTCTACCTCAACGAGACCATCCCGCCCGCGGCCGCCACCGCCAACCCCGCGCCGACGACGGCCAAGAAGGCGCAGCAGCAGACCGAGATGATCCCCAGAACGCTCACCACCAAGGCCCAGCCGCGCGGCAGGACCACCCCCAGGGCCACCAGGACGCCCGACGGCCAGATCCCCGGGTTCAACACCCAGGACAACCCGGCGATGCTCAGCGACGGCAGCACCGGCGTGCAGGTGATGCCCGGCCTGGCGGCCAAGGTCGTCTCGCTCACCAACTCCGCCAGGTCCAAGCACGGCTGCGGCGCGCTCAGGGTGGACGGAGGGCTGACCCGCTCCGCGCGTACGCACTCGCTGGAGATGGCGCGCACCAGGCAACTCGCCCACAACTCCCCCGACGGCTCCTCGCCGTGGGACCGGATGGAGCGCGCCGGATACCACTGGGGCGCCGCGGAGAACATCGGCGCCGGGTACAGCACCCCCGAAGAGGCGGTAAGCGGCTGGCTCGGCAGCCCTGACCACCGCAAGAACATCCTCGACTGCGGCCTGAAGGCCATCGGCGTGGGCGTCGCGTCCGGCCCGGACGGGCCATGGTGGACTCAGGACTTCGGAACCCGATGACGCACATCACGGTAATGTCGCCGCATGGGTTTTCCCGAAGGACGTGAAAACGGCGCCCCCTACGGGATGGGGAGCATGTTCCAACCCGCGGGCGGCGCTCAGGGTGCTCAAGGCCGCCGCCGCGCTCAGGGCGATCCGGGTGGTCCTCCTGCTCAGGGCGGTCCGGGTGGTCCCCCTGCGCAAGGCGGTCCAGGCTTTCCCGGCGGCCCGGGAGTTCCGGGCTTTCCCGGCGGCCCGGGAGGTCCCGGCTTTCCCGGCGGCCCGGGGGGCCCCGGCGACGCCGGCGGCCCTGGCACTCGAGGTGCTCACGCCGGTCCGGCCGCACCCGGCGGCCCGGAGGGCCCGGGCGCTCCGGGCGGGCCGGATGCCCCCGGCGACGCCGACGCTCCGCGCGGTTCCCGTCGCTCCCGCAAGAGGCGCGCCGTCGATGACTCCGACCGCGCCGCCGATGACTCCGGCAAGGAGCCGCAGAGCAAGCCCGAGAAGGCGCCGCAGAGCCGGATCGGCTGGAGCCCGTACGACGAGGGCCCGCGCTCGCGCGCCCCGCTGTGGTTCGCCATCGGCGGCATCGCGGTGCTCGGCCTGCTCGGCGGCGGCCTGGTGCTGATGTACAACGCCGACGAGCCCGTCACCGCCCAGACCGCCGCCCCGCGCCAGACCGCCGCGCCGCTCCCGTCAGCACCGCCCGGCAAGTACGGCTTCGCAGCCGAGCGCTCCACGGACCCCGAGCCGATCACGGTCAAGGAGATCTTCGGCAAGAAGGGGAGGTTCAGCGTCTCGGGCCGGTCGTACGAGATGACGGTCACCAGCAAGGACAAGAAGTGCAGTGACGGCGCTCTGGGCGACGCCCTGAAGAAGGCGCTCAGTGACGGCAAATGCACCCAGCTCGTACGCGCGAGCTTCCGCGACAAGGCCGGCAAGGTGATCGGCACGATCGGCGTGGCCAACCTCAAGTCCAGCAAGTCGGCCGCCAAGGTGGCCAAGGTCGGCAGCACGACCAACTACGTGAAGCCGCTGGCGGGCAAGGACAGTGTCACCAAACAGCTCGGTTCGGGCGCCGGTGGCGCCAAGATCTGGACGCACGGCCACTACGCGATCATGGTCTGGTTCCAGAACAAGGACGGCACGAAGCCGGACAAGAAGGGCTCCAAGCAGGTCTTCGCCGCGATCAACGACATCACCAAGGCGACGGTCTTCAAGGCCCTGGACAACCGCACGCTGACCGGAAGCCCCCTCTAGCAAAACGGGCTTTGTGCGCGTTAGGCGGCCAAACGGGATGCGGGATCCCACTGGGAACGCCCATACCGACATAACGATCTCGCTACTCTCGCTAGGCTCCCCCCTATGCGTGGCCAGGAACCCGGGTCCGAGCACGATCGCAGGGAAGCCGACAGCTCGGCCGCCCCAGCGACGCCACCGCCGAGCTTCGGGCAGATCAGCGAGCAAGACGCGCCATCGGCGTTCGCCCCTGCCGACGAGGCGGCGCGTGGCTCCGCCGACGGCGAGGCACGTGACTCCGCCGATGGCAGAGCACGTGGCTCGGCCGACGACGTGACGTCCGCCTCGTCCGGCCGGCCGGCATCCGCGCCGCACGACGACGCGGCGCAGGCGCCCTTCAGCCCCTCGGCGTCCGCGGGCGCCGAGGGACGGCCTGCCATCCCCGTCTTCCATGGACCGCCGCCGAACCTGCCCGACCCGGACGAGGCGCCCGGCGCGCAGCCGTGGGAGGTCTCCGGAGACGACGCCGCGCCGTACGACTGGTTCGACGAGGCCGAGCCCACCCGACCGGGCGGGCTACGGCCGCTCGTCCCGCTCTCCGACGAGACCCGCCCGGGCCTTCCACCGGCCAGCCGGCCACCCGCCGAGCTAGACCGCCCTGGCCTTCCACCGGCCGCCCAGCCACCCGCCGAGCTGAACCGATCTGGCCTTCCGCCAGCCGACCGGCCATCCGCCGAGCCGGACCACCTGGGCCGCGCACCTTTCGGACAAGCGGAGCATCCGCCGGTCGAGTCGGAGCGGGCCGACCAGACGCGGGCCGGCCACGTACGCGCGATCCGGCCTTGGGACGAGCCGGAGGCGGAGGCGGAGCCCGACGCCTGGCCGGTAGAGCCGGTCGTGCCCGGCGCGCCGCCCTGGGAGCCCCCGCCGGCGTTCACCGCCGCCGCCGCGGGCATGCCGGTGTGGCCCGCGCCCGTCAGCGACCCGCGCGCCATGCCGCCGTGGCCCGCCGCGACGGGCGAGCTGGTGGCCGAGCCCGACAACGACGACCCGAACGCCCCCTTCGACCCGAACGCCACCAACCCGGAGGGCTTCACCCGCCCGGCCCACTACTTCGACCCGGAAACAGCGCGAAGGGAAGCGGCTGAGCAGCCGGAAGCCACGCGGCCGGGAGCCGTCCCCCCGCAGCAGCGGGAAGGCGCCCAGCACCCGCCTGCCTCCAGCGCCGCCAAGCCGGCCGACGCCCCGCCGTCCAAGCAGGCGAGAGCCCCCCTCCCGGCCCCCATCGCCCCGCCGCAGGAGGAGACCCGGCCACTCGCCCACGAGGGCACCGCAAGGCCACCGGCGCAGTCCCCTCACGACACCAAGCAACCCGCCCACTACTTCGACCCCAAGGCCGCCGAACGCGACACCCCGCCGGTCTCGCTCTCCGACCCTGCCAACCCGTCGGGCCGCCCGGCGGAGCCCGGCGACGTACCCGTCTGGCCGCCCAACCCCCCGGCCGAGGCCAAACTGCCCGACCTCCCGTTCCCCCGCGACACCTGGGGCCAGAAGTCCCTCCCCCCGGGAGGCGGCCCCGCGTTCCCGAGTGGAGCGTTCAAACAGCCCCCGTTCCAGACCCCGCCCCCGCCGCCCGCCCCGCCCGGCAGGAGCAAGCGCGCCCTGTTCGTCACGCTGGGCGCCCTCGCCCTGGCCGGGGTGGCAACCGGCGGCTTCTTCGCCTACCAGGCCGTGAGCTCCCCGACGCCCACCACGGCCGCGGCCCGGCCCAGCGCGTCCGAGCAGGCGAGTTCCGAGCCGCCATCCGCCGCACCGTCCGCGGCGCCCACCGACGCGCCCGGCGGCACGTCGATCCTCAACTCCGAGCGGACCGACCCGCAGAAGTTGTCGCTCTCCGAGGCGTTCCCGAAGAAGAAGGTGAGCGCGGCGGGCACGACGTTCACCAGGGTCAAGGCCGACGTGGAGACGAGCTGCGACAAGGTCGCCACGGGGGCCTTCGCCGACGCGCTGCGGAAGCAGAAGTGCGGCCGCGTGCTCAGGGCCACGTACGTCGACAGCAAGCGCCGCTACGCCGTCACCACGGGCATAGCGGTCCTCCCGGACAAGGACGCGGCCGCCGCCGCCGACCAGGCCAAGGACCTCTCACACAACATCTGGTTCCGTCCGCTCCCCGGCGGCGCGGGCTCGGGCGGCGAACGCGTGCACATCGCCGGCGGCTACGCCTCCGGCCTGGTGTGGGGCCGCTACATCGTCTTCAGCTACGCCACGTACGCCGACGGCCACACGCCCGAGTCCAAGGACAAGACGCTGCCCAAGGTCAGCGGGGCGTTGCGCGACCAGACGTCACTCGTCCTGGAACGTCGCGTCACCAAGGGCTGACTGCGGCTCACGGCGATCAGACGCAGTACGCACTCGCCGCGTGGCCTCGGCCCGCGCGGCGAGCTCCGCCTCCGCCGGGTAGCCCACCTCTTCCAGGCACAGCCCGTGCGCGGGCGCGACGTGCACCCCGGAGTCGCGTACGGCCCGCGTCAGCACCTCGCCCGGCCACTCCGCGGGCCGCCTGCCGTCGCCCGCCGAGAGCAGCGACCCGACCAGCGCCCGCACCATCGAGTGGCAGAACGCGTCCGCCACGACGGTCGCCACCAGCACCCCGTCCGGCTCGCGCACCCACTCCAGCCGCTGTAGCTCCCTGATCGTGGTGGCCCCTTCGCGCTTCTTGCAGAACGCCGCGAAGTCGTGCTCCCCGAGCAGCCGCGCCGCCGCCGCGTTCAGCGCGCCGACGTCCAGGGACCGGTTGTGCCAGACCACCTCATGCCGCCGCAGCGGGTCCACGCCGCCCGCCGCATCGCTCACCCGGTACGCGTACCGCCGGAACATCGCCGAGAAACGTGCGTCAAAGCCCTCAGGAGCCACGGAGACGCGAAATACGCGTACGTCCGGGGGCAGTACCCCACCCAGCCGCCTGACAAGCGCAGAGAGCCGCTCATCGACGCTCAGCGGCCCGCGGTTCCCGTCGAGCTCGGCCAGCGAGCCCTCCGGCACATCCACGTGAGCGACCTGGCCGCGCGCGTGCACCCCGGCGTCGGTACGGCCGGCCACCGTCAGCATGGCGGGCTCTTCGAGGCGCAGGATCCGGCCCAGCGCCTGCTCGATCTCGCCCTGGACCGTGCGGCGTCCCGGCTGCCTGGCCCATCCGGAGAAGTCGGTCCCGTCGTACGCGAGGTCTAGGCGGAGCCGTACCACGATGATCCTCCTTCAACTGAAAACGGGCCCGCACCCCACTGGGGTCCGGGCCCGTCTTATCTGGCCTGAAAGATCAGGCCTCGTCCTTCTTCGCCTCAGCCTCGGCGGCCGGAGCCTCCTCCGCGGCGGTCTCCGCGGCGGGGGCCTCGGGAGCCTCAGCGGCCTCCTCGGCCTTGGGGGCCTCGGTCTCCTCCGCGGCGGGCGCCGGGGCCGTAGCGGCGGCCGGAACCTCGGTGCGGCGGGTCGTGACGGCGTTCAGCGGCTCGGTCACCAGCTCGATGACCGCCATCGGGGCGTTGTCACCCTTACGCGGACCGACCTTGGTGATCCGGGTGTAGCCACCCGGACGCTCGGCGAACGTCGTCGCGATCTCGGTGAAGAGGTGGTGTACGACGCCCTTGTCCTTGACGACGGTCAGGACCAGGCGACGGTTGTGAATGTCGCCCTTCTTCGCCTTGGTGATCAGGCGCTCCGCCAGCGGACGCAGGCGCTTGGCCTTGGTCACCGTCGTGCGGATCTTGCCGTGGCGGAACAGATCGGTGGCCAGGTTGGCCAGGATCAGCCGCTCGTGCGCCGGACTGCCGCCAAGACGTGCACCCTTGGTGGGCTTGGGCATTTCATTCTCCTTGTGGTTAACCCGCCCCGGCCGTACCAGGTACCGAAGTCGGGCCGGCGCCGCAGCTTCTCTGCGACGCCGTTACGTTCACCCGCATCCCATCGCCTCGGGGACCTCAGCCCTCCGAAAGGCGCGCGGACAGGACCGCGGGAAGTATCAGTACTGCTCGGTCTCGACGTAAGCGCTGTCGTCGTCGTCGTAGCCGCCCCCAGCCACCGCGCTCGGGTCGAACCCGGGCGGGGAGTCCTTGAGCGCCAGCGTCATCTCGTGCAGCTTCTGCTTGACCTCTTCGATCGACTTGGCGCCGAAGTTCCTTATGTCGAGCAGGTCCTGCTCGCTGCGGGCGACGAGCTCGCCCACAGTGTGGATGCCCTCGCGCTTGAGGCAGTTGTAGGAGCGAACGGTGAGGTTCAGCTCCTCGATCGGCAGCGCCAGGTCGGCGGCCAGGGCCGCGTCGGTCGGCGACGGGCCGATGTCGATGCCCTCGGCCTCGACGTTGAGCTCGCGGGCCAGGCCGAAGAGCTCGACGAGGGTCTTACCGGCGGAGGCCACCGCGTCGCGGGGCTTCATGGCCGGCTTGGTCTCGACGTCGAGGATGAGGCGGTCGAAGTCGGTGCGCTGCTCGACTCGGGTCGCCTCGACCTTGTAGGTGACCTTGAGCACCGGCGAGTAGATCGAGTCGATCGGAATGCGACCGATCTCCTGGCCCGGCTGCTTGTTCTGGGCGGCGGAGACGTAGCCGCGACCGCGCTCGACGGTCAGCTCCATCTCCAGCTTCGCCTTGCCGTTGAGCGTGGCGATGCGGAGCTCGGGGTTGTGCACCTCGACACCGGCCGGCGGCGCGATGTCGGCGGCGGTGACCTCACCCGGGCCCTGCTTGCGCAGGTACATCACGACCGGCTCGTCGTGCTCGGAGGAGACGACCAGTTCCTTGAGGTTGAGGATGATGTCGGTGACGTCTTCCTTGACCCCGGGGACGGTCGAGAACTCGTGCAGCACGCCCTCGATGCGGATGCTCGTCACGGCCGCGCCCGGAATGGACGACAGCAGCGTGCGACGGAGCGAGTTGCCGATGGTGTAGCCGAAGCCCGGCTCCAGCGGCTCGATGACGAACCGGGACCGGGTGTCGTCAATCGACTCTTCGAGAAGAGTCGGGCGCTGAGCGATCAGCATGTGTGGGTCTCCCCTTTTTTTCGTGTGGCGCCCGCTATATGACGCCACTCCGATAAACAGCGTAGTTGAGGTGCGGAAATCCGCACCTCAACTCAGGCTCACTTCGAGTAGTACTCGACGATGAGCTGCTCCTGGACCTGGGTGTCGATCTGCTGGCGAACCGGCAGCTGGTGAACCAGGACGCGGAGCTTCTCCGGCACGACGCCGAGCCACGCGGGAACGGTGCGCTCGCCCGCAGTCGCCCGAGCGACCTCATAGGGCATCAGGTTGCGCTTGTTCTCGCGGACCTCGATGATGTCGTGCTCGCGAACGCGGTACGACGGGATGTCGACCTTCTTGCCGTTCACCAGGAAGTGCCCGTGACGGACCTGCTGGCGGGCGGCGTCACGCGACTGCGCGAAACCGGCGCGGTAGACCACGTTGTCGAGCCGGCTCTCCAGGATCTGGAGCAGCACCTCACCCGACTTGCCGGTCTTGCTCGCGGCCTCCTCGTAGTAGTTGTGGAACTGCTTCTCGAGGACGCCGTAGATGCGGCGGGTCTTCTGCTTCTCGCGAAGCTGAAGCTGGTACTCGGACTCCTTGGGACGTCCGCGGCCGTGCTCACCCGGCGGGTAAGGACGGATCTCGATGGGGCACTTGGCGGACTCACACTTGCTGCCCTTGAGGAAGAGCTTGGTCTTCTCGCGACGGCAGAGCTTGCAGTCCGCGCCCGTGTAACGAGCCATTTCTCTGTATCTCCTGGGCTAATTCAGACGCGGCGGCGCTTCGGCGGACGGCACCCGTTGTGCGGAACCGGGGTGACGTCCTGGATCGAACCCACCTCGAGGCCGGTGGCCTGCAGCGAGCGGATCGCGGTCTCACGGCCGGAGCCGGGACCCTTGACGAAGACGTCGACCTTGCGCATGCCGTGCTCCATGGCGCGGCGGGCGGCGTTTTCCGCGGCCATCTGCGCGGCGAACGGGGTGGACTTACGGGAGCCCTTGAAACCCACGTGGCCGGCGCTGGCCCAGGAGATCACGTTCCCGTTGGGGTCCGTGATCGAAACGATCGTGTTGTTGAACGTGCTCTTGATGTGGGCGTGCCCGTGAGCGACGTTCTTCTTCTCCTTGCGGCGCACCTTCTTGGGCGCGCCCTGACGGCTCTTAGGAGGCATTGCTTGCCATTACTCCTGAGGTCTTCGGTCCGCGGCTGTGGACTACTTCTTACCGGGCTTCTTCTTACCGGCCACGGTCTTCTTCTTGCCCTTGCGGGTGCGCGCGTTGGTCTGCGTGCGCTGACCGTGGACGGGCAGGCCCTTGCGGTGCCGGATGCCCTGGTAGCAACCGATTTCGATCTTGCGACGAATGTCGGCCTGGACCTCGCGGCGCAGGTCACCCTCGATCTTGAAGTTCGCCTCGATGTAGTCACGCATCGGGACGAGCTCGGTGTCGGAGAGCTGGTGGACGCGGAGGTCGCCGCTGACACCGGTGGCCTGGAGGATCTCCTGGGCGCGGGTGCGGCCGATTCCGTAAATGTAGGTGAGAGCGATCTCCAGCCGCTTGTCGCGGGGGAGGTCGACGCCAACCAGGCGAGCCATGGTCGGGCATTCTCCTTCTTTGTGGCGGAGGTCTTGCGCCGCACTACCCCTCCCCAATGCCCGGGGTGAGGGCCCCGGCCTCCGACCGGGGGTTTCCCGAGTGGTTCGGACCCTCGAAAGAGCCCGCCTGCTCAAGTGTGAGACGCGATTACTGACTCAGGCTTCTCATGCGTCGAGTCCGCTCCCTCATGTCGGGGCGGACTCGGAGAAGCCTTGCGGCGACTAGCCCTGGCGCTGCTTGTGGCGCAGGTTGTCGCAGATCACCATGACGCGACCGTGCCGGCGGATCACCTTGCACTTGTCGCAGATCTTCTTGACGCTCGGCTTTACCTTCATTGTCCTTCTGATTCCTCAGACGTCTTACTTGTATCGGTAGACGATCCGCCCACGACTCAGGTCGTAGGGGCTCAGTTCAACGACTACCCGGTCGTCCGGCAGGATCCGGATGTAATGCATCCGCATCCGCCCGCTGATGTGGGCCAGGACCTTATGGCCGTTGTCGAGCTGCACCCGGAACATCGCGTTCGGGAGCGACTCGACCACAGTGCCCTCGATCTCGATGGCGCCGTCTTTCTTGGCCAAAATTCCTCGCGTTTCACTGATCGATCGTCTGAGGCTGCGGTTCACTAAGCAGCCGCGACCTCACGCTTCGGAGAGAGCGGCGACCGGCAACGGTCACCGACGCGTGATAGTCATAGTGAGCCGACTAAGGAGTGTACGACACCTGAGCTCAAAACGCGAAACGCGTGCCAGGCGTCCTGACACAACCATGTGAGAGTTTACCCCACCTTCGCGCCCTACAGTCCCCGGCAGCGAAAGACCCGCCGAGGGAGAGATCCCGGCGGGCTTTCAGGGGGACAGAGGACTCAGTAGATGCGGTGCACCGGCCCGCAGTACGTGGACGGGCTCCCCCAGCAGGTGTACGTGTACAGCTTCTTGATCCCGTACTTCGACCAGGTCGCCTGGTACGAGCCGTCCCACCCCTGGTAGAACTTGTGCCAGCTGCCGCCGGAGTAGTACTTGAACCAGACGTACCCCTTCTTCGGGGTGGCCTCCTTGCCGTACCAGTGGGTGTAGACCTTGCCGTTCTGCTTCCAGGTCTTGCCGTAGGTGTAGGCCTTGTGGTTGCTCGAGTAGTACTTGCCCCAGCTGCTGATCGACCCGGTGGTCGACTGGGTGGCCGCCTGGGCGGCGGGGGCGACGGCGAGGCCGGTGACGGCGATCGAGCCGGCGAGGGCGGCGGCTGCGAGGACCTTGCGCATTTGGATTTCCTCCGTGAGTCGTGTTCTCGACACCACTCACGTTAGAAATCCAGACATATCCGTACTGCGGAGGAATGCACACAGTGCACTAGTGCACAAAGCCCTACCGGTGCTTCTTGGGCGGAGGACCGCCGAAGACGGTGCTGACCAGGAGGATGACGCCCCACGGGCCCATCACCCACAGCGGCCAGGGATAGATCACGTGCTCCGCCGTGATGCTCACGATCAGCCAGATCACCCAGTTGACGCCGCTGGCCGTGGCCCAGGCGCCCCAGGCGGCCTTCATGCCGGGATGCATGCCGCCGCGCCGCTCGGGGCTCTTGGACACCTTGGCGGGCGGGTGGCGCAGGTCCACGTCCGGCAGGTCGGACGTCAGCTTGGCCAGCTCCCCGTACGTCTTGCTCGTGTAGAGCTGTTCGAGCCGCTCGTTGAACTCGTCCATCGTGATGCGGCCCTGCGCGGCGTGCTCGCGGAGGATGGCGGCGACGCGGTCGCGATCGGCGTCGGAGGCTCGCATCTCGGGGCTGTTCGCCATCCCACCCACTCCCGGGGGTCAGTTCTGCAGTTGGGACAGGCGCTCTTTGCCCCCGTCCAGGGCGGTTAGCACCCAAGGACCATTATGTGTCACCGCGACGCTGTGTTCGAAGTGTGCGGAGTGCTTGCCGTCGATCGTCACCACGGTCCAGTCGTCGGCCAGCACGCGGGTGCGCTCGGTGCCCAGGTTCACCATGGGCTCGATCGCCAGGCACATGCCCTCTTCCAGCGCCGGGCCCCGGCCGGGCCTGCCGTGGTTGGCGATCCACGGGTCCATGTGCATCTCGGTGCCGATGCCGTGGCCGCCGTACTCCGGAGGGATGCCGTAGCGGCCCTGCGACTTGACGTACCGCTCCACCTCGTAGCCGATGTCGGAGAGGTTGCGGCCGATCTTCAGCGCGGCGATGCCGCGCCACATGGCCTCTTCCGTGATCCGCATCAGCTCGGTGAGCTTCGTGTCCACCTCGCCGACCGGGACGGTGACGGCCGAGTCGCCGTGCCAGCCGTCCAGGATCGCGCCGCAGTCGATCGAGATGATGTCGCCCTCGCACAGCTTGCGGGCGTTCGTCGGGATGCCGTGCACCACCTCGTGATTGACCGACGCGCAGATCGTCGCGGGAAAGCCCTGGTAGCCCTTGAACGACGGGACCGCTCCCTCGTCCCTGATCGCCTTCTCGGCGATGACGTCGAGGTCGAGCGGCGTCATGCCGGGCTCGACCGAGCGCCTGAGCAGGTCGAGCGTGCGCCCGACCACCAGGCCCGCCGCCCGCATCTTCTCCAGCTGCTCCTGCGACTTGATCTGGATGCCGTGTTTGTTGCGTTTGAACATCTTCTGCCCCCCTGGGTCACTCAACGGGCCACCTGGGAGCCCAATTCCCCCACAATAACCGCGAGGTGGCACGGAAACCCGTGCCACCTCCGCAAATCGGTCGTACTTGGTACTAACCCATGAACGGGCGGATCGCCTCCATGGCCCGCTGAGTGACCTCCTCGACCGGGCCCGTCGCGTCCACACCCACGAGAATGTCCTCGTCGGCGTAGTAGGAGACCAAGGGCGCCGTCTGCTCCTGGTAGACCTCCAGGCGATGCCTGACGGTCTCCTCCTTGTCGTCGTCACGCTGGAAGAGCGTGCCCCCGCACGCGTCGCACTTGTCGTCCTTCTTGTCGTCGAACTCGACGTGCCAGATACGGCCGCACTGGCTGCAGGTGCGCCGGCCCGCCAGCCGCCTGACCACCTCGTCGTCGTCGACGACGAGCTCGAGCACGAGGTCGAGCGCCAGGCCCCAGTCCTTGAGCATGTCGCGCAGGATCTCGGCCTGCGCCACGTTCCTCGGAAAGCCGTCGAGCAGGAACCCGTCCTGCGCGTCCTCCTCGCCCAGACGGTCACGGACCATGGCGATGGTGACCTCGTCGGGCACCAGGTCGCCACGGTCCATGTACGTCTTGGCCAGCTTGCCAAGCTCCGTGCCCCCCGAGACGTTGGCACGGAAAATGTCACCTGTCGAGATCTTCGGGATAGACAGGTTCGATGCGATGTACTGGGCCTGCGTCCCCTTACCCGCTCCGGGGGGCCCGACCAGAACGAGACGCACTACCGCAGGAAACCTTCGTAGTTACGCTGCTGCAGCTGGCTCTCGATCTGCTTAACGGTGTCCAGACCGACGCCTACCATGATCAGAATACTCGTCCCTCCGAACGGGAAGTTCTGGCTCGCACCGGACACCGCCAGCGCGATGATCGGGACCATGGCGATCAGACCCAGATAGAGCGAGCCCGGCGCGGTCAGACGAGTGAGCACGAAGTTCAGGTATTCAGCCGTCGGCCGGCCGGGGCGGATGCCCGGAATGAAACCACCGTACTTCTTCATGTTGTCGGCGACTTCAGTGGGGTTGAACGTAATGGACACGTAGAAGTACGTGAAGAAGATGATCAGCACGAAGAACGTGCCCATGTAGATCGGGGTGTCGCCCGTGGCCAGGTTCTGGGAGATCCAGCGGATAGCCGCGTTGTCGGTGGACTGGAAGAGCGACGTGAGCAGCTGCGGCAGGTAGAGCAGCGAGGACGCGAAGATGACCGGGATGATGCCGGCCTGGTTGACCTTCAGCGGGATGTACGTGGACGTGCCGCCGTACATCCTGCGCCCGACCATCCGCTTGGCGTACTGGACGGGGATGCGACGCTGCGCCTGCTCGACGAAGACCACCGCGGCGATCATGAAGATGCCGACGACCATGACCACCGTGAAGGTGAACTTGTTCGCCTGGAAGATGTTGGTCAGCTCGGACGGGAAGACCGCGACGACCTGCGTGAAGATCAGAATGGACATGCCGTTGCCGACGCCGCGGTCGGTGACGAGCTCACCGAGCCACATGATCACCGACGTGCCGGCGGTCATGATGACCACCATCGTGACGATCGAGAAGATGTTGTCGGGGTCGCGCAGGACGTCCTGCTGGCAGTTCGGGAAGAGCTGGCCGGTGCGGGCCAGCGCGATGAAGGCGGTCGACTGCAGGACGGCGAGCCCGATGGTCAGATAACGCGTATACTGCGTGATCTTGGCCTGGCCGGCCTGCCCCTCCTTCTTCAATGCCTCGAGGCGTGGAATCACGACGACGAGCAGCTGGAGAATGATGCTCGCGGTGATGTACGGCATGATGCCCAGCGCGAACACCGACAGCTTCAGGAGCGCACCACCGCTGAAAAGCTGCACCATCCCGTAGATGTTGCCGGCGGCTCCGTTACGGGCCTGCTCGAAACAGGCCGCGAGGTTCTGGACGTGAACTCCCGGAGTCGGAAGAACCGAGCCGAGACGGAAAAGCGCGATGATGCCCAGCGTGAAGAGCAACTTCTTGCGCAGGTCCGGTGTCCGGAACGCCCGGGTAAACGCGGTCAGCACGGTCCCTCCTGCGCGCCTTTACGGCGGTGTGAGTATGCGATGGTGCGGGGATCTGCCATCTCAAGTCTTAGGTCTAACGAGCCGGACAGAAGCCTGCCGTCTCGCGAACTCTAACGCACTACGGGCGTGGGGGCATTTGTCAAAGCCCCCACGCCGCGTAATAGCTCTTACAGCTCGGTAACGGAACCACCGGCAGCCGCGATCTTCTCCTTCGCGGAGGACGAGAAGGCGTGAGCCTGAACGTTCACCGCAACGGAGATCTCGCCGGTGCCGAGCACCTTCACGAGCTGGTTCTTACGGACAGCACCCTTGGCGACCAGCGCCTCGACGGTGACCTCGCCACCCTCGGGGAACAGCTCGCCGAGCCTGTCCAGGTTGACGACCTGGTAGGTCGTCTTGAACAGCGCGTTGGAGAAGCCCTTGAGCTTCGGCAGACGCCTCTGCAGCGGCACCTGGCCACCCTCGAAGCCGAGGGGGACCGTCGTACGGGCGTGGCTGCCCTTGGTGCCGCGACCGGCGGTCTTGCCCTTCGACGCCTCGCCACGACCCTTGCGGATCTTGGCCTTGTTGGCGCCGGGGGCGGGACGCAGGTCGTGAATCTTGAGCGGAGCCTTGTCAGTCATGACTAGTCGACCTCTTCCACCTCGACGAGGTGCGTCACCACGGAGACCATCCCGCGAATCTCGGGCCGGTCCTCCTTGACGACGACGTCGCCGATTCGCTTCAGGCCAAGCGAACGCAGCGAGTCACGCTGGTTCTGCTTGCCACCGATCTTCGAGCGAACCTGAGTGATCTTCAGGCGTGCCATGACTAGCTCACCGCCTTCGCGGCCGCCGCCTCGGCGAGACCCTCGCGCTGAGCCTTCAGCATCCGGGCCGGGGCGACGTCCTCGATCGGCAGGCCACGGCGGGCGGCGATCTCCTCGGGCCGCGAGAGGCCCTTCAGAGCCGCCACGGTGGCGTGCACGATGTTGATCGGGTTGTCGGAGCCGAGCGACTTCGACAGCACGTCGTGGATGCCGGCGCACTCCAGCACCGCACGCACCGGACCGCCGGCGATGACGCCGGTACCGGCCGAGGCCGGACGCAGGAAGACGACACCGGCCGCCTCCTCGCCCTGCACGGTGTGCGGGATGGTGCCCTGGATCCGAGGCACCTTGAAGAAGTGCTTCTTGGCCTCTTCGACGCCCTTGGCGATGGCCGCGGGCACTTCCTTGGCCTTGCCGTAGCCGACGCCGACCAGGCCGTTGCCGTCACCGACGACGACGAGGGCGGTGAAGCTGAAGCGACGACCACCCTTCACGACCTTGGCCACTCGGTTGATCTTCACTACGCGCTCGATGTACGAGACGCCCTTGTCGGCGGCGCCACCGCGGCGATCGTCACGACGGTCCCGCCGCTCGCCACCGGTGCCGCCACCGCGACGCGGAGCTGCAGCCATCAGTGGTTCCTCTTCTCAGTTGCCATCAGAACTCGAGCCCGCCTTCGCGGGCGCTGTCCGCCAGAGCCGCGATACGGCCGGCGTAGCGGTTGCCACCGCGGTCGAAGACGACCTTGGTGATCCCGGCTTCCTTGGCCCGCTGAGCGAGGAGCTCGCCGACCTTCTTCGCCTTCTCGGTCTTGTCCGCCTCCAGCGTGCGCAGCGCCGCGTCCATGGTGGACGCGCTCACCAGCGTGTGGCCGACGGAGTCGTCCACGATCTGGACGAACATGTGACGCGTCGAGCGGTTGACGACCAGGCGCGGACGCTCGGCCGTACCGACGACGAACTTGCGGACGCGGCGGTGACGGCGGGCCCGCGAGACGGTGCGGGCAGCCGTGTGCTTGCTGAACGCAGTCTTCGGAGCCATGCCTACTTACCAGCCTTTCCGACCTTGCGGCGGATCTGTTCTCCCTGGTAGCGCACGCCCTTGCCCTTGTACGGGTCGGGCTTGCGCAGCTTGCGGATGTTGGCCGCGACCTCGCCGACCTTCTGCTTGTCGATGCCGTCCACGTGGAACAGGGTCGGCTTCTCGACGCGGAAGGTGACGCCCTCGGGGGCGTCCACGATGACCGGGTGGCTGAAGCCCAGTGAGAACTCCAGCTGCGTCGGGCCCTTGGCCTGGACGCGGTAACCGACTCCGACGATCTCCAGGGACTTGGAGTACCCCTGGGTGACGCCCTGCACCATGTTGGCGATCAGCGTCCTGGACAGGCCGTGCAGCGCACGGACCTTGTTCTCGTCGTTCGGGCGGGCGACGGCGATGGCGCCGTCCTCGTCACGAGCGACCGTGATGGGGTCGGCGACCCTGTGATTGAGCGTGCCCTTCGGGCCCTTGACCTGGACATCCTGACCGTCGATCGTGATGTCTACGCCGCCGGGCACAGGGATGGGCAGCCGTCCGATTCGCGACATGCTGTGTTCCTCCCCTCTACCAGACGTAGGCGAGGACTTCCCCGCCCACACCACGCTTGCCGGCCTGCTTGTCGGTCATGAGCCCGGCGGACGTCGAGATGATCGCGACGCCCAGCCCGCCCAGGACTCGAGGCAGATTGTCCTTCTTCGCATAAACCCGCAGACCGGGCTTGGAAACCCGGCGCAGGCCCGCGAGCGAACGCTCACGGGTAGGCCCGAACTTGAGCTCCACCACGAGGTTCTTACCAACCTTGGCGTCTTCGACGCTCCAGGACTGGATGTAACCCTCCTGCTGGAGGATCTCGGCGATGTGCGCCTTGATCTTCGAGTACGGCATCGTCACGCTGTCGTGGTATGCCGAATTCGCGTTACGCAGACGTGTCAGCATGTCTGCGATCGGGTCGGTCATCGTCATGGCCAGTGGCCTTCCTCGCCGCGGTTTCCAGTCGGCCAAGCAGCGTTCATGGTCGAGTCCGCCTCAGCTCGCCCCAGGGGGCCGCTTCGGCTACCTCTCCGTGCTCTGCCGGTGGACCTTCGGCGTGGTCACGGACGCGGGTGCGTCCTTTTCCTACATGAATATGTGTGGCGGGCGATCACCCCAAGGGGCGACTCGAGGCCGCCCCTTAGGTTATCTACCAGCTCGACTTGGTGATGCCGGGCAGCTCGCCCCGGTGCGCCATCTCGCGGAAGCACACGCGGCAGAGCCCGAACTTGCGGTAGACGGCGCGCGGCCGGCCACAACGCGAGCACCGGGTGTACGCCCGGACCTCGAACTTCTGCTTGCGCCCCGCCTTGGCGATCAGCGACTTCTTCGCCATTGGATCAGGCCTCCTTGAAGGGGAAGCCGAGGAGCTTCAGCAGCGCCCGGCCCTGGTCGTCGTTCGTCGCGGTGGTCACGATCGTGATGTCCATGCCCCGCGGACGGTCCACCTTGTCCTGGTCGACCTCGTGGAACATGACCTGCTCGGTCAGACCGAACGTGTAGTTGCCGTTGCCGTCGAACTGCTTGGGCGACAGGCCGCGGAAGTCCCTGATACGGGGCAGGGCCAGCGCCAGCAGCCGGTCGAGGAACTCCCACATGCGGTCGCCGCGCAGCGTGACGTGCGCACCGATCGGCATGCCCTCGCGCAGCTTGAACTGGGCGATGGACTTGCGCGCCCGGACGACGGCCGGCTTCTGGCCGGTGATCACGGTGAGGTCGCGGACGGCACCTTCGATGAGCTTGGAGTCGCGAGCCGCCTCGCCGACGCCCATGTTGACCTTGATCTTGGTCAGCGCGGGGATCTGCATGACGTTCTCGATGCCGAACTGCTCGCGAAGCTGGGCCGCGATCTCCTCGCGGTACTTCGTCTTGAGTCGCGGCGTCGGGCGCTCGGTCTCAGTGGTCGTGGCAGTCATCAGCTGTCCTCACCCGTCTCGTCGGCCTTCTTCTCGTCGGCCTTCTTGTCGGCGGGCTTCTCGTCCTTGAGCTTCTTCACGTTCGAAACGTGGATCGGAGCCTCCATGGTCTGCACGCCGCCGGTCTTGGCGCCGCGCGGACCCTGGTGGGTCTCCTTCGTGTGCTTCTTGATCATGTTGACGCCCTCGACCACCACGCGGTCCTCGCGCGGGAGCGCGGCGATGACGCGACCCTTGGCACCCTTGTCCTTGCCGGCGATGACCTGAACCAGGTCACCCTTCTTCACGGACAGCTTCGACATCACAGCACCTCCGGAGCGAGCGAGATGATGCGCATGAACTTCTTGTCACGCAGCTCACGGCCGACCGGGCCGAAGATACGAGTGCCGCGAGGGTCACCGCTGTCCTTGATGATGACGGCGGCGTTCTCGTCGAAGCGGATGTAGGAGCCGTCGGGCCGGCGGCGCTCCTTGACCGTGCGGACGACGACGGCCTTGACCACGTCGCCCTTCTTGACGCCCGTGCTGCCGGGCAGCGCGTCCTTGACAGTGGCGACGATGACGTCGCCGATACCGGCGTAGCGTCGGCCCGAGCCGCCGAGCACACGGATGCAAAGGATTTCCTTCGCCCCTGTGTTGTCGGCGACCTTGAGCCGCGACTCCTGCTGGATCACGTTGAACTCCTGTTAGTCGCGCCGGTTCTCATTTCTGAGCCTGGCGGAACCTGTCGTTGTCTTGTTCCCACGGCCACAGCCCTCCTCAGAGAGCCGCACCGCAGGCGACGCGAGGCCGTTGGCCCCGCGTCCTTGGACGCCGTCATGGGGGCTCTGAGAGCCCCCACGAGGCGCGGTATATGTCGAGAGGGCTTACTTGGCCTTCTCGAGGATCTCCACGACCCTCCACCGCTTGGTGGCGGAGAGGGGGCGGGTCTCCATGAGCAGCACGCGGTCACCCACGCCACAGGCGTTGGCCTCGTCGTGCGCCTTGTACTTGGTCGTACGGCGGATGACCTTGCCGTACAGACGGTGCTTGACGCGGTCCTCGACGGCGACGACGACGGTCTTGTCCATCTTGTCGCTCACGACGAGGCCCTCACGAACCTTGCGGAAGTTCCGCTGGTTCGCCGTCTCGGTGGTCTCGGTGGTCTCGGTCTCAGCCATCGCTCGTCTCCTTCTCGACCGTGACGATGCCCAGCTCGCGCTCGCGCATCACGGTGTAGATACGGGCGATCTCGCGGCGGACGGCGCGCAGCCGCCCGTGGCTCTCCAACTGACCGGTCGCCGCCTGGAAGCGGAGGTTGAACAGCTCCTCCTTCGCCTCCTTCAGCTTCTGGACGAGGGTGTCCTCGTCCTCGAGCCGCAGCTCGCCGGCGGTCAGGCCCTTAGCCATCACGCCTCACCCACTTCACGCTTAACGATCTTGCACTTCATCGGGAGCTTGTGGATCGCACGCTGAAGCGCCTCGCGGGCGATCGGCTCCGCCACGCCGGACAGCTCGAACATCACGCGTCCGGGCTTGACGTTGGCGATCCACCACTCCGGCGAACCCTTACCGGAACCCATGCGGGTCTCGGCAGGCTTCTTGGTGAGCGGACGGTCGGGGTAGATGTTGATCCACACCTTGCCGCCACGGCGGATGTGACGGGTCATGGCGATACGTGCGGACTCGATCTGGCGGTTGGTCACGTAGGAGTGCTCAATCGCCTGGATGCCGAACTCGCCGAACGTGACCCTGGTGCCGCCCTTGGCGGCTCCGCTGCGGTCGGGCCGGTGCTGCTTGCGGTGCTTGACCCTGCGCGGGATCAGCATGGTCAGCTCCCTTCAGCACCCGGCTGCGCAGCCGGGCCGGTCTCGGGGGCGGCCTGCGAGGCCGCCTCAGTGCGGGGGGCGCGGTCGCCACGACCGCCACCACGACGGGGACGGTCACCGCCACCACGACGCGGACGGTCGCCGCCGCCACCACGACGGTCGTCACGCTCGCGACGCTGGCCGGCACGGGCGCCGGCAGCGGCCGCCTCGCGCTCGGCGCGGCTGGTCGGAGCCTCGCCCTTGTAGATCCAGACCTTCACGCCGATGCGGCCGAAGGTCGTGCGGGCCTCGTAGAAGCCGTAGTCGATGTCCGCGCGGAGCGTGTGCAGCGGCACACGGCCCTCGCGGTAGAACTCCGACCTCGACATCTCAGCGCCGCCCAGACGGCCGGAGCACTGGACACGGATGCCCTTGGCGCCCGACTTCATGGCGGACTGCATCGCCTTGCGCATGGCACGGCGGAACGAGACACGGCTGGACAGCTGCTCGGCCACGCCCTGCGCGACGAGCTGCGCGTCAATCTCCGGGTTCTTGACCTCGAGGATGTTGAGCTGAACCTGCTTCTTGGTCAGCTTCTCCAGGTCGCCACGGATACGGTCCGCCTCGGCGCCGCGGCGGCCGATCACGATGCCGGGACGCGCGGTGTGGATGTCCACCTGCACGCGGTCCGTCGTGCGCTCGATCTCGACCTTGGAGATGCCGGCCCGCTCCATGCCCTTCTGCAGCATGCGGCGGATCGCCACGTCCTCGGCGACGTACGACTTGTACAGCTTGTCGGCGTACCACCGGCTCTTGAAGTCGGTCGTGATGCCGAGGCGGAACCCGTGCGGGTTAACCTTCTGGCCCACTATCGGGTCCTTCCCTTCGGCTCGCGGGACTCCACGATCACAGTGATGTGGCTCGTCCGCTTGTTGATCCGATAGGCACGACCCTGTGCACGCGGACGGAACCGCTTCAGCGTCGGGCCCTCGTCGACCCATGCCCGGCTGACGACGAGCGTCTGCGGGTCGAGGTCGAAGTTGTGCTCCGCGTTCGCCATGGCGCTGCTGAGCACCTTGTAGATCGGCTCGCTCGCCGACTGGGGAGCGAACTGCAGCACGGCCTGCGCCTCCGAAGCGGGCAGCCCGCGAATGAGGTCCACCACACGGCGGGCCTTCTGGGGCGTGACGCGGACGAACCGCGCCTGAGCCCTGGCTTCCATCGCTTTCTCCTACTTCCGGGACGCTTACCGCCGGCTGCGGCGGTCTTCCTTGACGTGGCTGCGGAACGTCCGCGTGGGAGCGAACTCTCCGAGCTTGTGGCCGATCATCGACTCGGTGATGAAGACCGGGACGTGCTTGCGGCCGTCGTGCACGGCGATCGTGTGCCCGAGCATGTCGGGAACGATCATGGAGCGCCGCGACCACGTCTTGATGACGTTCTTGGTGCCCTTCTCGTTCTGGACGTCGACCTTCTTCTGAAGGTGATCGTCCACGAAGGGACCCTTCTTAAGGCTACGTGGCATTTCGGCTGCTCCTACCGCTTCTTCCTCTTGCTCCGACGCCGGATGATCAGCCGGTCGCTGGCCTTGTTGGCCTGACGGGTGCGGCCCTCGGGCTTGCCCTTCGGGTTCACCGGGTGGCGACCACCAGAGGTCTTGCCCTCACCACCACCGTGCGGGTGGTCGACGGGGTTCATCGCGACACCGCGAACGGTCGGGCGCTTGCCCTTCCACCGCATACGGCCGGCCTTGCCCCAGTTGATGTTGGCCTGCTCGGCGTTGCCGACCTGGCCGACCGTCGCCCGGCAGCGCACGTCGACCATGCGCATTTCACCGGACGGCATACGCAGGGTGGCGTACTGGCCTTCCTTGGCGAGCAGCTGGATCTGAGCGCCCGCGGAGCGGCCGAGCTTGGCGCCGCCGCCCGGACGGAGCTCCACCGCGTGGATGAAGGTACCGGTCGGGATGTTGCGCAGCGGCAGGCAGTTGCCCGGCTTGATGTCGGCAGCGGGGCCGTTCTCGATTCGGTCGCCCTGCTTGAGGCCCGTCGGCGCGATGATGTAGCGCTTCTCGCCATCGGCGTAGTGGAGCAGAGCGATATTGGCGGTGCGGTTCGGGTCGTACTCGATGTGAGCGACCTTGGCCGGGATGCCGTCCTTGTCATGCCTACGGAAGTCAATGATCCGGTAGGCGCGCTTGTGACCGCCGCCCTGGTGGCGAGCGGTGACTCGGCCGTGTACGTTGCGGCCGCCCTTGCTGTGAAGGGGCGCAAGCAGCGACTTCTCAGGCGTGCTGCGGGTGATCTCGGAGAAGTCCGAGACACTCGACCCGCGGCGACCCGGAGTCGTCGGCTTGTACTTACGGATGCCCATCTTTTTCGTTCATCCTTCGTCGGTTACATGGGTGAGCCCGCCGCACCGAAGTGCGACGGTCTCAGCCCCGCGGGCCTAGCGGCCCGCTCACTATCTATGGCTGCTAGCCGATCTGACCGAAGATGTCGATCCGATCGCCCTCGACCAGGCTCACAATCGCGCGCTTGGTGTCGGGACGCTTGCCGTAACCGGTACGGGTACGCTTGCGCTTGCCCTGCCGGTTGATCGTGTTCACGCTGGTGACCTTGACCCCGAAGATCTGCTCGACGGCGATCTTGACCTGGGTCTTGTTCGCGGTCTTCTTCACCAGGAACGTGTACTTGTTGTTCTCATCGATCAGGCCGTAACTCTTCTCAGAGACGACCGGCTTGATGATGATGTCGCGCGGGTCGGCGATCTTCTCCATCAGGCCTCTTCCTTCCCGCTGTTGCTCAGGCGAGCGATGACCTGGTCATACGCCTCCTGGGTGAAGACCACGTCGTCGGCCACGAGCACGTCGTACGTGTTGAGCTGCCCGGCGTCCAGCAGGTGGACCTCAGGCGCGTTGCGCAGGCTCAGCCAGGTCAGCTCGTCGGCCTCGTCGACCACGACGAGGACGCGCGGAGCCTGGGTGACCTTGCGCAGCGCCTCGAGGGCGGCCTTGGTCTTGGGCGTCTCGCCTGCGATCAGCGAGCTGACCACGTGGACGCGGCCGCCGCCGGCCCGGTCGGAGAGGGCCCCGCGCAGAGCGGCGACCTTCATCTTCTTGGGCGTGCGCTGGGAGTAGTCGCGCGGCACGGGGCCGTGGACGGTGCCACCGCCGGTGAACTGCGGCGCACGGGTCGAGCCCTGGCGGGCGCGACCGGTGCCCTTCTGGCGGTACGGCTTCTTGCCACCGCCGGAGACCTCACCGCGGGTCTTGGCCTTGTGCGTGCCCTGCCGGCGAGCGGCGAGCTGGGCCACGACCACCTGGTGGATCAGCGGCACGTTGACCTTGGCGCCGAACACGTCGTCCGGCAGCTCTACGGTGCCGGCCTTCGCCCCGCTCGCGTCGAGGACGTCAATGGTGGTGCTCACTTGGCAGCCCCCTTCTTGGCAGAGGTGCGGACGAGGACCAGGCTGCCGTTGGCGCCGGGGATCGCACCCTTGATCAGGATGAGACCCTTCTCGACGTCGACGGAGTGAACCTTGAGGCTCTGCACAGTGGTGCGGACGTTACCCATCCGACCAGCCATGCGCAGACCCTTGAAAACGCGGCCCGGGGTGGCGCAGCCACCGATGGAACCCGGCGAACGATGCTTGCGCTGCGTACCGTGCGACGCGCCCAGACCACCGAAGCCGTGCCGCTTCATGACACCGGCGAAGCCCTTGCCCTTGCTCTTGCCCGTCACGTCGACGAACTGGCCGGCCTCGAAGGTGTCGGCCAGCAGCTCCTGGCCCAGGGTGTAGTCGTTCGCGTCGTCGGTGCGGATCTCCGCGAAGTAACGGCGCGGGGTGATGTCGTGCTTACGCAGGTAGTCGCCGAGCGGCTTGTTGACCTTCCTGGGGTCGACCTGCCCGAAGCCGAGCTGAACGGCGGAGTAGCCGTCCTTCTCAGGAGTGCGGACGCGGGTCACCACGCACGGACCGGCCTCGACCACGGTCACCGGAACCATCCGGTTGTCCGCGTCGAAGACCTGGGTCATGCCGAGCTTCTTGCCCAGGACGCCCTTGATCGTCTTAGCCATGTCAGTGCGTTCCCTCAGAGCTTGATCGAAATGTCGACACCCGCGGGGAGGTCGAGCCGCATGAGCGAGTCAACCGTCTTGGGGGTCGGGTCGATGATGTCAATCAGCCGCTTGTGCGTGCGCATCTCGAAGTGCTCGCGGCTGTCCTTGTACTTGTGCGGCGAGCGGATGACGCAGTACACGTTCTTCTCGGTCGGCAGCGGCACCGGGCCCGCGACCTTCGCGCCAGTCCGCGTCACCGTCTCGACGATCTTCTTGGCCGAGCTGTCGATGACCTCGTGGTCATAGGCCTTAAGCCGGATGCGGATCTTCTGTCCCGCCATAGTGGCCTCGGTGTCCTTCGCTGTCGTCTGAAAAAGTATCGTGCGGCCTTTTGCCGCTGTATTGGTGCAGGTCGAAGCCTGCGTGACCCCACGAGGCAGACACAGTCGATCTGCCATTTCTTCCGTGATCCGGCAGTGACTTCGGTCACTCGGCCGAAGCAACTGCTGGATCACGGCGCTATCCGTGAGGCTCGAACGTGGTTCGGCGGTCGGCTCCGAGACTCGGGGCCGACCGCCGCCCCGACGGTCTAGCTACTTGATGATCTTCGTGACCCGACCGGCGCCGACGGTGCGGCCACCCTCACGGATCGCGAACTTGAGGCCTTCCTCCATGGCGATGGGCTGGATCAGCTCAACGCGCATTTCGGTGTTGTCGCCCGGCATGACCATTTCCGTGCCCTCGGGGAGGTTCACGACGCCGGTCACGTCAGTCGTACGGAAGTAGAACTGCGGGCGGTAGTTGTTGAAGAACGGCGTGTGGCGGCCGCCCTCGTCCTTGGACAGGATGTAGACCTGGCCGGTGAACTCGGTGTGCGGCGTCGTCGTGCCCGGCTTGATGATGCACTGGCCGCGCTCGACGTCGTCGCGCTTGATGCCACGGAGCAGCAGGGCGGCGTTGTCGCCGGCGTGACCCTCGTCGAGCATCTTGTTGAACATCTCGATGCTGGTGACGGTGGTGGTCGTCTTCTCCGGCTTGATGCCGATGATGTCGACCTGCTCGTTGACCTTGACGATGCCGCGCTCGATACGACCGGTGACAACGGTGCCGCGACCGGTGATCGAGAAGACGTCCTCGACCGGCATGAGGAACGGCTTCTCCGTGTCACGCGGAGGCTCGGGCACGTTCTCGTCCACGGCGTTCATCAGCTCGACGATGCTGTCGGCCCACTTCTCGTCGCCCTCAAGAGCCTTGAGCGCGGAGACGCGGACGACGGGCAGGTCGTCGCCGGGGAACTCCTGAGCGGACAGGAGCTCACGGACCTCAAGCTCGACGAGCTCGAGGATCTCCTCGTCGTCGACCATGTCGGCCTTGTTGAGGGCCACGACGATGTAGGGAACGCCGACCTGGCGGGCCAGGAGGACGTGCTCCTTCGTCTGCGGCATCGGGCCGTCGGTGGCGGCGACCACCAGGATGGCGCCGTCCATCTGAGCGGCACCGGTGATCATGTTCTTCACGTAGTCGGCGTGACCGGGGCAGTCAACGTGAGCGTAGTGACGCTTCTCGGTCTGGTACTCGACGTGCGCGATCGAGATCGTGATGCCGCGAGCCTTCTCCTCGGGCGCCTTGTCGATCTTGTCGAACGGGGTCGCCTTGTTCAGCTCGGGGTAACGGTCGTGAAGCACCTTGGTGATCGCCGCGGTCAGCGTGGTCTTGCCGTGGTCGATGTGTCCAATGGTGCCGATGTTCATGTGCGGCTTAGTCCGCTCGAACTTGGCCTTGCCCACTGGTTCTCTCCTTGAGAATCTGACTGACTTTCGTCTACACACTCGGGCCCGGGAACTCCCGAACCCCTTGGCGGCGGGGTGGCTCACACCACCCCACCAGGGACCCCAGGACTATTCGCCCCGGGCCCCTCGGCAGCGGGGCGACGATCTCCGCCGAGCCCAGCCACCTCGGGACCTGGAGTTATTCGCCCCGGGCCTTCGCGACGATCTCCTTGGCGATGCCCGGAGGCACCTCCGAGTAGGAGTCGAACTGCATGCTGTAGCTCGCGCGCCCCTGCGTCTTGCTACGCAGGTCACCCACGTAGCCGAACATCTCAGACAGCGGCACGAGCGCCGTGACGACACGGGCGCCGGCCCGCTCGTCCATGGACTGGATCTGCCCGCGGCGACCGTTGAGGTCACCGATGACGTCACCCATGTAGTCCTCGGGCGTGGTGACCTCAACGGCCATCATCGGCTCGAGAAGCACTGCGTCGGCCTTGCGCGCGGCCTCCTTGAAGGCCATCGAGCCGGCGATCTTGAACGCCATCTCAGAGGAGTCGACGTCGTGCGCGGCACCGTCGATGAGCGTCACCTTCACGCCCACCATCGGGTAGCCGGCCAGCACGCCGAACTCGGCGGCCTCCTGAGCACCCGCGTCGACCGAGGGGATGTACTCCCTCGGCACACGGCCGCCCGTGACCTTGTTCTCGAACTCGTAACCGTCGTTGCCCTCACCCAGCGGCTCGAGGTTGATGATCACCCGCGCGAACTGGCCGGAACCACCGGTCTGCTTCTTGTGGGTGTAGTCGAGCTTCTCCACCTTGCGGCGGATGGTCTCGCGGTAGGCCACCTGCGGACGGCCGACGTTGGCCTCGACCTTGAACTCGCGACGCATACGGTCGACGAGGATCTCCAGGTGAAGCTCGCCCATGCCCCAGATGACCGTCTGACCGGTCTCTTCGTCGCGGCGCACCTGGAAGGACGGGTCCTCCTCGGCCAGCCGCTGAATGGCAGTCGACAACTTCTCCTGGTCGCCCTTGGTCTTGGGCTCGATCGCGACGTTGATGACCGGAGCCGGGAACGTCATCGACTCGAGCACGACCTGGTTCGACGGGTCGGACAGCGTGTCGCCGGTCGTGGTGTCCTTCAGACCCATGACCGCGACGATCTGGCCGGCGATCGCCGTCGGGCGCTCCTCGCGCTTGTTGGCGTGCATCTGGTAGATCTTGCCGATCCGCTCCTTCTTACCCTTCACAGAGTTGACGACCTGTGAACCGGTCTCGAGCGTGCCCGAGTAGATGCGGATGTAGGTGAGCTTGCCCAGGTGCGGGTCGCTGGCGATCTTGAAGGCCAGAGCGGAGAACGGCTCGGTCGGGTCGGCGTGCCGCTCGACGACCTTGTCCTCGTTGCCGACCGCGTGGCCCTTGAAGGCCGGGATGTCGGTCGGCGCGGGGAGGAAGGCGACGATCGCGTCGAGCAGGGGCTGAACGCCCTTGTTCTTGAACGCCGTGCCGCACAGCACCGGGTTGATGGCGCTGGACAGCGTCGCGCGGCGGATGGCCGCGATCAGCTGCTCCTCGGTGGGCTCGACGCCCTCGAGGAAGAGCTCCATCAGCTCGTCGTCGTTCTCGGCGACCGTCTCGATGAGGCGGTCACGCCACTCGCGAGCGGCCTCGGCGTGGTCGGCCGGGATGTCGACGGTGTCGTACATCTCGCCCTTGGCCGCCTCGGCGCTCCAGATGTAGCCCTTCATCTTGATGAGGTCGATGACGCCCTTGAAGTCGGCCTCAACGCCCCACGGAAGCTGGACGACAGCCGGGGTCGCACCCAGACGGCTGATCATCATCTCGACGCAGCGGTGGAACTCCGCGCCGACCCGGTCCATCTTGTTCACGAAGCAGATGCGGGGGACGTCGTAGCGGTCAGCCTGGCGCCACACCGTCTCCGACTGCGGCTCGACACCCGCCACGCCGTCGAACACGGCGACGGCACCGTCGAGGACGCGGAGCGAACGCTCCACCTCGATGGTGAAGTCGACGTGACCCGGAGTGTCGATGATGTTGATGGTGTGACCGAGCCACTCACAGGTCGTCGCGGCAGACGTGATCGTGATGCCGCGCTCCTGCTCCTGCTCCATCCAGTCCATCGTGGCAGCGCCCTCGTGGACCTCACCGATCTTGTAGTTGATACCGGTGTAGAACAGGATGCGCTCGGTCGTGGTGGTCTTGCCCGCGTCGATATGGGCCATGATCCCAATGTTGCGGACCTTGGCCAGGTCAAGAGCGGTCGTGGTGGCCACTTCTCTCGCGTCCTCGTCGTCTCGTCGGATCCACTACCAGCGGTAGTGGGCGAAGGCCTTGTTGGACTCGGCCATCTTGTGGGTGTCCTCGCGCTTCTTGACGCTCGCCCCAAGGCCGTTGCTGGCGTCGAGGAGCTCGTTCATGAGGCGCTCAGTCATGGTCTTCTCGCGGCGGGCGCGGGAGTACTGCACCAGCCAGCGCAGGGCCAGGGTGGTGCTGCGCGCGGCGCGCACCTCGACCGGCACCTGGTAGGTCGCGCCACCGACGCGACGGCTGCGGACCTCGAGGGTCGGCTTGACGTTGTCAAGCGCGCGCTTCAGGGTGACGACCGGGTCGTTGCCGGTCTTGTCCCTGCAGCCCTCGAGGGCGCCGTAGACGATCGACTGCGCGATGGAGCGCTTGCCGTCCAGAAGCACCTTGTTGATCAGGGCGGTCACCAGCGGCGAGCTGTAAACCGGGTCAGACATGAGCTGACGACGGCCAGGAGAACCCTTACGAGGCATTGTTAGCTCTTCTCCTTCTTCGCGCCGTAGCGGCTACGGGCCTGCTTGCGGTTGCGGACACCCTGGGTGTCGAGCGAACCGCGGATGATCTTGTAGCGAACACCAGGCAGGTCCTTCACACGACCGCCACGCACGAGCACGATGGAGTGCTCCTGCAGGTTGTGACCCACACCGGGGATGTAGGCCGTGACCTCAATGCCGTTCGTGAGCCGAACGCGGGCCACCTTGCGCAGTGCCGAGTTGGGCTTCTTCGGGGTCGTGGTGTAAACGCGCTGGCACACGCCGCGCCGCTGCGGACTCCCCTTGAGGGCAGGAGTCTTGGTCTTGGAGACCTTGTCCTGCCGGCCCTTGCGGACCAACTGCTGAATAGTGGGCACTGCCACTCCGTTTCGTGCCTTGGCCGGTGCTACGTCAGTTGTGGTGCATTTCGCAGGTGCTGCCGGTGTCATGACCTGCTGATTGTTTCTCGACTCGGCGCCCCCGCGCTCGGGCGTGTCGCGCTGTTCACGCAGACGTCCCGCGAGGTTTACGAGCCAGGAAGCCGTCCTACGCCCGTAATGAGCGCACGGTCGAGAGCCCGCATAGAGACGGGCACGATGCACAAGACTACCCAGGCCCATGCGACACGTCAAAACGGCGCGACAAAGCGGACAAGCCTTGCCACTCCATACCGCTGGGGCCTACTTCATCCAGCCCATCTACAGCTCCGGACGCCATGATATCGGGCCACCCGACCACTCCGCACGACGTTCCCAAACCCTCCTGCGCCCTTCCCAAACCCTCCCTACGCCGGCGCGGCGGCCATCGGGCGTAATCGGGACCTACCGACGTTTCGCGGGGCCCCATGCGCCCGCACAACGGCCCCCACGCACAGCGAGGCCAGCGGGTGGAACGGCGGCGGGAGGGGGAACGGCGGAGCTCAGCGCAACGAGCACGACGGGAAACCACGGAGCCGGTCAACGATGCGCCGTTACGGCGGCCGGCCGGTGAAGGTCAGTAGGCGTCTCCTGGAGGGCCCTCAGCCCCGTACGGCGGGTGGCGCCACGGTGGCGCAGCCGTAACGGATAGGGCCGGAGAAAGCAGTGCGCCCGGGCCTCTGTAAGACAGGGCCCGGGCGCGCTACGGCGACCTAGTAGGGCATCACCGGTTGTACTGGCCGAAGTCGTATTCCTCGAGAGGAACCGCCTCGCCGCTGCCGGTGCCGAAGGTGTAGTCGGCGGCGGAGCCGTCGTAGCCACCCACGGTGTACATGGCGGCCTTCGCCTCTTCGGTCGGCTCGACCCGGATGTTCCGGTACTGCGGCATGCCGGTGCCGGCCGGGATGAGCTTACCGATGATGACGTTCTCCTTCAGGCCCAGCAGCGAGTCGGACTTGGCGTGGATCGCCGCGTCCGTCAGCACCCTGGTCGTCTCCTGGAAGGAGGCCGCCGACAGCCACGACTCGGTGGCCAGCGACGCCTTCGTGATGCCCATGAGCACCGGACGACCGGCGGCCGGCGAGCCGCCCTCCGCCACCGTCTCGCGGTTCATCAGCTCGAAGCGCGGCCGCTCCACGAGCTCGCCGGGCAGCAGGTCGGTGTCACCGGACTCCAGCACGTTCACGCGCTTGAGCATCTGCCGCACGATGATCTCGATGTGCTTGTCGTGGATCGACACACCCTGCGACCGGTAGACCTGCTGGACCTCCGCCACCAGGTGCAGCTGCACGGCCCGCGGGCCGAGGATGCGCAGCACCTCGTTGGGGTTGACCGCACCGGCGACGAGCTGCTGCCCGACCGTGACCCGCTGACCGTCCTGCACGAGCAGGCGCGAGCGCATCGACACCGGGTAGGCGATCTCTTCCGAGCCGTCGTCCGGAGTGATGACGATCTTCCTGGTCTTGTCGGTCTCGTCGATGCGGGCCCGGCCCTCGGCCTCGGAGATCGGGGCGACACCCTTGGGGATGCGCGCCTCGAACAGCTCCGTGACACGGGGCAGACCGTGGGTGATGTCGGCGCCGGCCACACCACCGGTGTGGAACGTACGCATGGTCAGCTGCGTGCCGGGCTCACCGATCGACTGGGCGGCGATGATGCCGACCGCCTCGCCGACGTCCACGAGCTTGCCGGTGGCCAGCGAGCGGCCGTAGCAGGTCGCGCAGACACCGATCTTGGCCTCGCAGACGAGCGCGCTACGGGTGCGCACGGTCTCGACGCCGGCCTCGACCAGCTTGGTCACGTGAATGTCGTTGATGTCGACACCCGCCGCCGCGATGACCTTGCCGTCGACCTCGACGTCCTCGGCCAGGATGCGGCCGTGCACGTTGGACTCGGCGTTCTCGGCCTTGACCAGGTTGCCCGACCCGTCGCGCTCACCCACGTGCAGCGGGACCGCACGGTCGGTGCCGCAGTCGATCTCGCGCACGATGACGTCCTGCGCCACGTCCACCAGACGACGGGTCAGGTAACCCGAGTCGGCGGTACGCAGAGCGGTGTCGGCCAGACCCTTCCGCTGACCGTGGGTTGAGATGAAGTACTCCAGCACCGACAGGCCCTCGCGGAACGAGGCCTTGATCGGCCGCGGGATCGTCTCACCCTTGGTGTTGGACACCAGGCCGCGGATGCCGGCGATCTGCCGGACCTGCATCTTGTTACCACGGGCGCCGGAGTTGACCATCATCCAGACCGGGTTGGTCGCCGGGAAGGCGTTGACCATGTCGGTCTCGACGTCGGCCGTCGCGTGCGTCCAGATCTCGATGAGCTCCTGACGGCGCTCCTCGTCGGTGATCAGACCGCGCTCGTACTCACGCTGGACCTTGTCGGCCCGGCGCTCGTAGTTTTCCATGATGTCGGTCTTGTTCGGGGGCGCGACGACGTCCTCGATCGAGATCGTGACACCGGAGCGCGTCGCCCAGCGGAAGCCGGCGTCCTTGAGCGCGTCGAGCGACGCGGCGACCTCGATCTTGGGGTAGGTCTCCGCCAGCTCGTTCACGATCGTGGACAGCTGCTTCTTGCCGACCTGGAAGTCGACGAACGGGTAGCTGTCGGGCAGCGTCTGGTTGAACAGGCACCGGCCGAACGTCGTCTCCAGCCTGATCGGGTCGCCCTGCTCCCAGCCCTCGGGCGCAACCCACTCGCGCGGCGGCAGAACGTCCTTCAGCCGGATCTGGATCTTCGCCTGAATCTCCAGCTCGCGGCGGTCGAAGGCCATCTGCGCCTCGGCGATCGAGCCGAACACACGGCCTTCGCCCTGCGCGCCCTCCTTCATGGTGGTCAGCCAGTAGAGGCCGATGACCATGTCCTGGGTGGGCATCGTCACGGGCTTGCCGTCGGCCGGCTTGAGGATGTTGTTGGTCGAGAGCATCAGGATGCGTGCCTCGGCCTGGGCCTCAGCCGACAGCGGCAGGTGCACGGCCATCTGGTCGCCGTCGAAGTCCGCGTTGAACGCGGTGCAGACGAGCGGGTGGATCTGGATGGCCTTGCCCTCGACCAGCTGCGGCTCGAACGCCTGGATGCCCAGGCGGTGGAGCGTCGGAGCACGGTTGAGCAGCACCGGGTGCTCGGTGATGACCTCTTCGAGCACGTCCCACACCACGGGGCGGGCGCGCTCGACCATCCGCTTGGCCGACTTGATGTTCTGGGCGTGGTTGAGGTCAACCAGCCGCTTCATCACGAACGGCTTGAACAGCTCCAGCGCCATCTGCTTGGGCAGACCGCACTGGTGCAGCTTGAGCTGCGGACCGACGACGATGACCGAACGGCCGGAGTAGTCGACTCGCTTGCCCAGCAGGTTCTGGCGGAAACGGCCCTGCTTACCCTTGAGCATGTCGCTCAGGGACTTCAGCGGCCTGTTGCCGGGACCGGTGACCGGGCGACCGCGGCGGCCGTTGTCGAACAGCGCGTCGACGGCCTCCTGCAGCATCCGCTTCTCGTTGTTCACGATGATCTCGGGCGCGCCGAGGTCGAGAAGCCTCTTGAGGCGGTTGTTGCGGTTGATGACCCGGCGGTAGAGGTCGTTGAGGTCGGAGGTCGCGAACCGGCCACCGTCGAGCTGCACCATCGGGCGCAGGTCCGGCGGGATGACCGGGATGCAGTCGAGCACCATGCCGCGCGGCGAGTTGGTGGTGTTGAGGAACGCCGACACGACCTTGAGCCGCTTGAGCGCACGGGCCTTCTTCTGGCCCTTGCCGCTGCGGATGGTCTCGCGCAGGTTCTCGGCCTCGGCGTCGAGGTCGAAGGAGATCAAGCGGTCCTGGATCGCCTGCGCGCCCATGCCGCCCTTGAAGTAGCGGCCGAAGCGGTCGCGCATCTCGCGGTAGAGCAGCTCGTCGCCCTCGAGGTCCTGGACCTTGAGGTTCTTGAAGCGGCTCCAGACCTCCTCGAGCCGGTCCAGCTCACGCTGGGCCCGGTCGCGGAGCTGACGCATCTCGCGCTCGGCGCCCTCGCGGACCTTGCGGCGCTGGTCGCCCTTGGCGCCGGCCGCCTCGAGCTCGGCCAGGTCGCCCTCGAGCTTCTTCTGCCTGGCCTCGACGTCGGCGTCGCGGCGCTGCTCGATGTGCTGCCGCTCGACGGAGATCTTCGCCTCCAGCGAGGGCAGGTCACGCTCACGCATCTCGGTGTCGACATGCGTGATCATGTACGCCGCGAAGTAGATGACCTTCTCCAGGTCCTTCGGGGCGAGGTCGAGCAGGTAGCCGAGGCGCGACGGGACGCCCTTGAAGTACCAGATGTGCGTGACCGGCGCGGCCAGCTCGATGTGGCCCATCCGCTCGCGGCGCACCTTGGCGCGAGTCACCTCGACGCCACAGCGCTCACAGATGATGCCCTTGAACCGGACGCGCTTGTACTTGCCGCAGTAGCACTCCCAGTCGCGGGTCGGACCGAAGATCTTCTCGCAGAAGAGTCCGTCCTTTTCCGGCTTGAGGGTGCGGTAGTTGATGGTCTCGGGCTTCTTCACCTCGCCGTGCGACCACTGACGGATGTCGTCGGCCGTCGCGAGGCCGATCCTGAGCTCGTCGAAGAAGTTGACGTCTAGCATTTTGTGCGATCTCCCCCTCAGACTTCTTCCACGCTGCTCGGCTCACGCCGGGACAGATCGATGCCGAGCTCTTCCGCGGCGCGGAAGACGTCCTCGTCGGTGTCGCGCATCTCGATGGACATGCCGTCGCTGGAGAGCAC